>CALWIU010000068.1 GCA_944380845.1 uncultured Clostridia bacterium
TTTACCTATTTTTGCCATCCTTTCCTATTTCTTTCGGTTTCTTTTTACCAAAAACAGGATTTATATATTCCAGTCCTGTTTTTTACCTTCGCACTGTCCTCACACTTTTCACAATGGACAAAGAAAACCGCCCCTCGCTTTTATACGAGGGGCGGAATATTATGTTCGCTTTTACTCAGACTTAATAGGTAAAGTTCGAGATCTCAATGGTATTCGTCAGCACACCGCTGCCGGAAACAGGCATGAGCACTTTGATCGTAGCTGCAATATCAACGACCATGACCTGCGTATAAGAAGTGACCTGATTATTTTCGGTATTAAAAGTAATCGTCGCTGTGCAGTCATGATAATTCAAGTCAAAGGACTCGACATTGATCGGAAGGTCGGCAAGTGTTTTATCGATGTCCGCTTTCTTCAACGGGGAGAAAATGGAGCCGACCGTAGAGGGGGATACGCCATCCGTCGCGGGTTCCGGATTCTTTTCATCCACAAGCGTCAACACAATGGTAGCCGTACCGTCACCGTTATCGGTATAAGAAGCGTTTTTGATCTTAGAGGCATCCGTCAGGATACAGCCGACATTGCCCCACGGCGGGATATCGCCAGGGCCGGCATCGGTTTTGGGAGTAGCGGCATCCTTGCCTTTAACAAACCGACCAATCAAAGGTTCAACAATGCTTTCGACACCGGCAAGATCCAGATCGGAAACAACCTGATATTCAAGCTTTGTGCACTGCTTCAGGTTGGTCTTCATGTCATTGGTGACCTCGGTAAACTTGGTCAAAATCTCAGCGGGAGTAGACGGACCGGCTGCTGTAGCGCCGCCGCTATCGCCGGCAGGAGTCTGGGCGTCGCCGGCAGGAGTCTGGGCGTCGCCAGCAGGCGTCTGCGCGTTGCCACTATTGTCGGGCGTTGCGGTGTTGCCGCCGGAAGTATTGCCGGTGCTGCTATTGCCGCCGGTAGAAACATTGCCGCCGGTAGAAACGCTGCCGCCGGCACCGGGTTTATACGGGCTGTTCTCATCGTATATCATTGAGATGTTCAGCACCTGAGTCTCTTCAGACGAACCGGCACAGGAGGCAAAGGAGAAAAGCATAGCAACCAGCAAAACAAGCGAGGAAATGCGAACGATGTTTTTCTTCATGGTTAGGTTTTACCCCTTTCATTTAATTGCGGATAAACATTTGCTTCAGCATCGGCATTCACAGCAAAATACATTCGGATGCCGACGCATTTACCGTTACTCTTAAAATTTACAACAAATAGCCGCAAATGTCAAGAGCAATGTTAACAAGAAAATATTTTTTAATGCCAAATGTATGAAAAACGCCCAAAACTTATGAAAAAAACCAAGTTAATTCGCGTATTTTCGGCTTTTTCCCGAAAATTACCTGTTACCACCCAAAACCTGTAAGCTTTGTATCTGTAACAAGCGTCAGATCCACATCGGAATTGATCGTAATTCCTTTTTTGATCGATGCATCTTTTAAAGTTACCACGCAATTGACATGCGTCGAATACTCTGTTGGGTTTCCGCTTGCATCCACGGTCAAGGTAGCCGTACTGCCCGTATAGCGAAGGGTTATATTTTCCCGGGCAACAGTGGCACCGACCTCCGGTGCATAATCATTCAAAACATCATCAACAGAAACGAACTGAAAGATTTTTCCATATGGGCCGCTGTCTTCGGGATTGGTCGCTTCCGGCATCGTAACCGTCATCGTATAGCCGTTGCCGGCGGGCTGGATGGTAATATCCGCAATATCCGCCGATGTAATGGTTGAAACATAGCTCTGCCCCTCCGGGGAAACGATGCCGTTACAGTCCTGCCCTTTTGCAACAGGAGTGGAAACCACATCTTCATCAAGCAGGGCATCCTTGACCACACCGACCAAACTGTTTGCCAGAGAATTTGACAACACGATATCACTCACACCGGACTGCTCTTCTTTTGTAAACGAAGGTTTGTTGGTTTTTATTTTATTCGCACAGCTATTAAAATAGGCGACCAGTTCATCTTTTGAATAACTCAATGGAGATGCCGCCGTGTTGCCGCCAGCCTGCGAAGCAGCGGGCGCTGTTGCAGAGGGAGCAGCGTTTTGCGCAGCAGCAGAAGAATTCGGAACTGTCGGTGAAGCGTTCTGCGTTGTCTCCAGAAGGCCGGGAACCGCCTGCAAAATGGAATACTGTTCACCGTCCAAGGTCACAATTATCGTCGGACGATCACCACTGACCGTCTCATCCTGCATCTGTGCGTTCTGCTCATCCGGTTCGGTCAGATCACCCAGATCCCTGCCGCAGGCGCTGAAAACCGTCAGCACCGAAAGCACGGAAAGCACAGCCGCCGCCGGCCGCAGAAAAGAATTTTTCATACACTTCACGCTTTCCTGATTAAAAATAAGCTAATCAACATTATTCTATCGAAAGGCTCGCTTTTTGTCAAGCAGATTTGCGCCGCCGAACATAAAAAAAGGCGTTCCGTTTACGGAACGCCTCTGTGTAAAACCTTACGCCTCAGTACCGGACTCAACAGTTACACCAGCAGGAACACTGGTGCCGGTTTCGCCGCCGGCAGGAGTGTCATCAGAATTGCAAGCAGCAAGGCTCAAAGCCAGAACTGCGACCATAACGCCCGCGACAACAGCGGAAATAACCTTTTTCATGATAAAATCTCCTTACACAATGTAATATGAAATGCTTAAATTTGGATGAAAGGCACGGGGAGCCTTTCACGCCCACATCATAGCACTGAAAAATTTTCCTGTCAACGCCTTTTGGCAAGCTGTAACCAAGATGTAATTTTTACGGAACTCTCTTGTAAAGAACTCGACAAAAAAAATAGAATAATCTGGGTTTTCCGTTCATTTTTTACAAAACAGGAAATACCTTCTTACCCTTGAATTTTATGCGCTCCTACGCCGCTTTTGCCTTTTCTTTTCTGAAAAATATAGTTGACTTATTTTTGTTAGCGCTGTATAATATTTAGGATAGTGTATTCCTATGAGAACCGGGATGCGCTGTCACATCAACCACAACCAAAATGAATGAAAAAAATGAAAAGAAAAGGAGGTGCCAAAGTTTGGATACAGTTTATTGGATCATTATTCTTATTGCAGCAATTGCTGTGTCTGCCGTCATCTTTTTTGTTTTAGGCGGTAAACACAGAAAAAAAGTGGCGGAAGCCGCCATCGGTTCGGCAACGGAAGAAGCCAACCGGATTTTGTCCAATGCACTTGCAGAGGCAGAATCTAAAAAGAAGGAGACCATCCTTGAAGCCAAGGATGAAATCCACAAACAGCGCAGCGAGGCTGACCGCGAAATCCGTGAGCGCCGCAACGAAGTGCAGCGTCAGGAGCGCAGGCTGATCCAGAAAGAAGAATCCATGGATAAAAAAGCCGAGCAGCTGGAGAAAAAAGAAGAATTACTTGCGAAAAAAACCAAAGACGCGCAGGATCGTCTTCAGGATATAGACAATATCAAAAAAAGCCAGTTCGAAATGCTGGAACGCATTTCCGGATTTACAAAAGAACAGGCAAAGGTATATCTGCTTGAGAATCTGGAAGAATCCCTGACCCACGAAAAAGCGGTCAAAATCATGGAGTTCACCCAGAGGACAAAAGAAGAAGCAGATACGCTGGCTCGTGAAATCATCGGTACGGCCATCCAAAGATGCGCCGCAGACCATGCTTCCGAGGCAACGGTGTCCGTCGTAAATCTGCCAAACGATGAAATGAAGGGCAGAATTATCGGCAGAGAAGGCAGAAATATTCGCACTCTGGAAACCATTACAGGCGTAGATCTGATTATAGATGATACGCCGGAGGCGATTACCATTTCCAGTTTTGACCCCGTCCGCCGTGAGGTGGCGCGCGTTACGCTGGAAAAACTCATATCTGATGGCAGAATACACCCCGCCCGCATAGAAGAAATGTATGAAAAAGCAAAGCGCGAAGTCGATCAAACCATTCGTCAGGTCGGTGAGCGCGCGGTTGTTGACGCAGGCGTAAACGGCCTGCATCCGGAACTGATCAAACTTCTCGGCAAATTAAAATACCGCACAAGCTACGGGCAGAATGTTTTGAATCACTCATTGGAGGTTTCCTATCTTGCCGGATTGATGGCGGCAGAAATCGGCGCGGATGTAAAAACGGCAAAGCGTGCAGGTCTTTTACATGATATCGGCAAGGCGCTTGACCATGAGTTCGACGGTTCCCACATTGAACTGGGTGTAGAATACGCGAAGAAATATCACGAAAATGAAAATGTCGTTCATGCCATCGCAGCCCATCACGGCGACATCGAAGCAAAAACAGTCGTTGCGTGTCTGGTACAGGCTGCCGATGCCATTTCTGCAGCGCGTCCCGGCGCCAGAAGCGAAAATGTTCAAAACTACATCAAGCGTCTGGAAAAGCTGGAAAATATCGCAGTCAGCTTTGATGGTGTGGAAAAATCTTATGCCATCCAGGCGGGCAGAGAGATTCGTGTAATGGTTAAACCCGAAGCCATCTCTGACGATCAAATGGTTCTCACGGCAAGGGCAATTGCACAGAAGATCGAAGACGAATTGGAATACCCGGGACAAATCAAAGTTCACCTGATTCGAGAAAGCAGAGCTTTCGATTACGCAAAATAAATAAACAATACCGGCTGATGATGGTTTCATCAACCGGATCGGCAAACGCCCCCTGTGGTAACAGATCCACAGGGGGCGTTTTCTGCTTTTGTCAATCAGCAATCACAACGCAAAATTGAATTTTCGCCCTGCCGCACGATAGATCCAGTCTGTCAGCTCCGCTGTGGGCAATGCTTCCGAAGCGCCAACGGCAAACGGACGATTTGCTTTGATGCTCTCATAAAAATCATGAATAATCGCCTGATGGCAGGAACCCCAATAACTTTTCTGTCCAGAAGGACGAGCAATCTTTCGGGTTTGAACCTCTTCTCCCGGTATACTGACTTTCAATTGCTCTCCCAATTCAATTTTCCCTTTTTCACAATGAATAACCATTTCGATCGGATCATTTCCCGCCTGGCACAAGGTCGCAAAAAAGACGGCTCTGGCGCCGTTGGCAAAGGTAATCAATGCGTCAGCCGTATCTTCAGTCTCAACAACATCTGCAAGGCGTTTCGTGGAAATATTCGCTTTGACATCAACAACCGGTGAATCCATAAACCATCGCAAAAGATCCAGCGTATGAATCGCCTGATTGATGACCACCCCGCCGCCTTCTGTGGCGATTTTTCCCCGCCATGAATCGGCAAGATAATATTCCTCGTCTCTGTCCCAGGGAACCACGGCCCTTGCACCGAGTATTTTTCCCAGTTTTCCTTCTCTCAAAAGTTCCTTAATGCAAACCGATGATTCATTGTACCGGTTCTGAAAACAGACGCCGTATTGCCTGCCGCTTTTTTCAGCGGCTGCCAATACATCCAGCGCGTCTTTGTATCGGATCGCCATGGGTTTTTCACAAAAAACATGGCAGCCTGCCTGCAAAGCGGCTATGCTTTGATCTGTATGCAGATAATGGGGCGTGCAGAGATGTACCGCATCACATACCCCGTCGGAAAGCATTTGATAAAAATCGGTATAGGCGCGAACGCCAAATTGTGCCGCACGCTTTTCAGCTCGATCCTGTTGAATATCACAAACCGCCGTCAACTCAGAATTTTCCAATTGCTCAATTGCCGAAAAATGCCTTGCGGAAATATTTCCGCACCCCACCACTGCAATTCTGATCATATTCATATGCCACCGCCTCAAAAAATCCAGATTAAAAAACAACCGTTGTAAAAATAACGCCGCTCGTTATGATTGTAACAAACTGAGGGTAGATGTGCAACCCCGGTAAAAAATTTTTGAGCAGGATTGCCGCCCTTTCTTCCCTGCAACACGACTTGTTCCCACTTTCACGAAACACCCCTCGACTGCTGACCGGCAGCAAACGAAAAAACAAAAACCCGCCGGTTCTGAACAGAAAAGAACGGACGGGTTTTCTCTCTTAATATGCCCAATCTATGGTAATATCATTGCCCTCGCGGGTGTAAGTCAATTTGCTGTTTGACGCGCATTGCTCGCGCACAGCTTCCTCAAACGCATCGCACATTTTTTCATTAGGCATATAATATTTACAAATCATGTGCAGCGCCTCAGATTCAGAAGAATCCAACAAGCGGAAACCGGTCAGCCACCAATGGCGAGCCGGACCGTTTTTAAACATCAGATCTTCATAGCGGTACAGCTCAAAATACATACCAGGCAAAGGATCTTCATCAGTAGGGATTTCATAGAACTGCCGGTTTTCGGTACGGCGATCCTGATAGTAAACCCCCATTTCACAGCCGCTGGTCACGCCGTAGCGTCCTTTCCAGATTTGATACATCCAGCGTTTGTCACCGTATTTAAAAACAAAGCGTACCGTATCATAATACATATTTCCCAGCACAGACAGTTCATCATAAAAGGAAGTATATCCCATGTTTCTCTGCCACGGGTCATTTTGGGAATAAAACATATTTTGATCTGCATTATAAACAAAACCCAAATTATACAAAACCCTTTCCAGAGCATTGTAGTCTTCGGTATTGACCTCAAAATGGGTAATCGGCGCTTCTGTATTCAGCGGTGCGGTACTTTGTATGTCCGGCAGGGTCGGCGCATTTGTTGAAGGAACCGTCGCCGGTATTTCGGTCTGCGAGGCAGTCGTCCCCGGTTCCGTCACAACTTCAGACGGAAAAAACACTTGAGCCGACGCACTAAGCGTTACTTCAGCGGCGCTGGGTGCAGAAAGAGAATTTTCCGGCGTTTTCTTCTGGATTCGGTTTCCGGCTATAAAAATGCCGCCGATCATTGCCGCACAAAGGATCCCCAAAAAAATCACCAGATATATCAGCTTTGTCTTTTTATCCAGTTTGACATAATCCTCACCGTCCGGCGGAACTTCCTTTTCCGGCGCATCACCATTCGGCTGCGGTTCGGCATCTTTCGGCTCGTCAGGGTTCTTTTGCGGTTCTGTATTTTCTGCTTTTTCCGGCTTGGCTACCGGCACCGCACCAGTTTCACTCTGTTTGCCGAGATAGAATTCTTCATCGATCATACGATCACCGATCCCTGTTTCCGACAAAAATTTACAAATCAAGCGATACTTTTATTTAGTATATCACAAATCAATTCTTCTGTCCACCCCGGGAAAACCGATTAGAAATTTATTTACAATTATTTTTCCGGCATATCCTGGCGCAAATCAAATAGTTCTGCGATTTCCGTTCGCAAAAAAGTCTGGCCATAAAAAGACTGTCCGCCGGCTGAAACCGTTTCAGCAAGCAGACAGTTTTTTCTTTTCCCTTCACAAAGAATAAATCCGCAAAGGGTGTGTATTTTCATTAAAAGCAGCAGGAAATGCCTTTTATCTCTTCTTTTTACCAAAGAAACCTTTTCTTTCCTCTGTCTCATGGATATTGGTCTGACCAAATTCCTTGCCCAGTTCGCGGATCAGCTCTTTCTGACGAGGCGTCAGATTTTTGGGAACATCAACCACAATCCGAACCAGCTGATCGCCTCTGCCTCTGCCGTTGACATTCGGAATACCACGGTCACGCAATTTAAAGACATCTCCGGGCTGTGTACCTGCGGGAATGCTGTATTTTACCTTGCCGTCCAGCGTAGGCACTTCCAGTTCGTCGCCGAGCGCAGCCTGTGCAAAGCTGACAGTCACTTCACACCATACATTATCGCCATCGCGTTCAAAAAACGGGTGAGGACGCACATTCACGCCTACGCGCAGATCACCAGCAGGACCGCCGTTTATGCCTTTATTGCCCTGACCGCGCACGGTGAATACCTGACGGTCATCAATGCCAGCCGGAATGGTAACCTCAATTTTAACATTACGACGAATTCTGCCGTTGCCTTTACATTTATTGCAGGGCGTGGGAATAATCGTTCCCCGCCCACCGCAGCGCGGACAAGCTTTTGAAGTCTGGATCACGCCAAAAGGCGTTCTCTGCTGTGTACTAACCTGCCCTCTGCCGCCGCATTCCGGACAGGTCTGCGTCGTGGTACCGCGAGCCGCACCGGTGCCGCTGCATTCGTCACAGACTTCAATGCGCGGTACTTCAATGGTTCTCCGGCAGCCTTTCGCCGCTTCTTCAAAAGAAATTGTCACGCCGGTCTGGATATCACTGCCGCGCCGGGGCGCATTCGGATTGGCACGCTGAGCAGATCCACCGAATCCACCGCCAAAAAAGCTGGAAAAGATATCCCCCAGGTCAAAATCCATATTCATGCCGCCAAAGCCGCTGCCCTGCCCGGCTCCGTAAGACGGATCGACTCCCGCGTGACCAAAACGGTCATATTTCGCCTTTTTATCGCTGTCAGACAGCACCTCATAGGCTTCGTTGATTTCTTTAAATTTTTCTTCTGCCGCCTTGTCGCCGGGATGCAAATCAGGGTGATATTTCTTCGCCAATGCACGGTAAGCTTTTTTAATTTCATCGGTGCTCGCGTTGCGGCTAACGCCCAACACCTCATAATAATCTCTTTTTTCAGCCATATTTTTTCCCTTTCTTATTCCTAAAAATCCCATCGGAACATCACACAAATGTCTGCCCGTTTTCCCGACCGACATTTGTCTGATTGCCCGAATGCACGAACAGGTTTCGCAGGGAAGCGGAAATTCCGCTTCCCCGCGACAAAAACGATATTATTTATTATCGTCTGTAACATCCGTATAGGGTGCTTCATAATAGCCGTTGGCATCCTGATTGCCCGCAGCACCGCCGGCAGCGGCATTCGGATCAAATCCGCCTGCACCGGGCTGTTGTGCCTGGTACATTTTTTCAGACACCGCATAGAACGCCTGCGTAAGCTCCTCGTTTTTGGCTTTGATAGCCTCGATGTCAGAACCTTTCAGTGCTTCACGCAACGCGCTGATCTTTGATTCAATGTTGCTCTTATCCTCAGCGGAGAACTTATCGCCGTTCTCACTGACGAGCTTTTCTGCCTGATAAACCATCTGGTCAGCGTTATTACGGATATCCATTTCTTCACGGCGTTTTTTATCTTCCGCCTCATACTGTTTGGCTTCATTGACAGCCTTATCGATATCCTCTTTTGACATATTCGTCGAAGAGGTAATGGAAATGGACTGCTCTTTACCGGTGCCCTTATCAACAGCAGACACATGAACGATACCGTTGGCATCGATATCAAATGTTACTTCGATCTGAGGAACACCTCTTCTTGCCGGCATGATGCCGTCCAAAGAGAAGACGCCCAGCGTCTTATTGTCTTTGGCGAACTCTCTTTCGCCTTGCAGAACATGAATTTCAACGGAAGTTTGATTGTCCGCAGCCGTCGAGAAAATCTGGCTCTTTTTCACAGGGATGGTGGTATTTCTTTCAATGATTTTGGTGCAGACGCCACCCAGCGTTTCAATACCCAGCGACAGGGGCGTAACATCCAGCAGCAGCAGACCTTCTACTTCGCCGCCCAAAACACCGGCCTGAATGGCAGCGCCCACAGCCACGCATTCATCGGGGTTGATTCCCTTAAAGGGCTCTTTGCCGGTAAAGGACTTAATGGCTTCCTGAACGGCAGGGATACGAGACGAACCGCCGACCATCAAAACCTTATCCAAAGCGCTTGCCTGAATGCCGGCATCGGACAACGCCTGACGAACGGGACCCATGGTTGCTTCCACCAAATCAGCGGTCAGTTCATTAAACTTCGCTCTGGTCAGTGTCAGCTCCAAATGTTTCGGGCCATTGGCGTCAGCTGTAATAAACGGCAGGCTGATGGTGGAGTTGGTCACGCCGGACAGTTCGATTTTCGCCTTTTCCGCCGCTTCCTTCAAACGCTGCATCGCCATCTTATCGCCGCTCAAATCGATGCCGTCGCTCTTCTTAAATTCATCCAGGATCCAGTTGATGATCCGCTGGTCGAAGTCATCGCCGCCCAAACGGTTGTTACCCGCTGTAGCAAGCACTTCCTGTACGCCGTCACCCATTTCAATGATGGACACATCAAAGGTACCGCCGCCGAGATCGTAGACCATGACTTTCTGATCCTGCTCTTTATCGATACCATACGCCAATGCCGCAGCTGTCGGCTCATTGATAATTCTCTTAACATCAAGACCGGCAATCTTACCGGCATCTTTTGTTGCCTGACGCTGGGAATCGGTGAAATATGCAGGCACGGTGATAACGGCTTCCGTAACCGGCGAACCAATATAGCTTTCCGCATCTGCTTTCAGTTTTTGCAGGATCATTGCAGAAATTTCCTGAGGCGAATACTTTTTGCCATCAATGGTCACATGATAATCGGAACCCATCTGACGCTTAATGGAAGAAACTGTGCGCTCAGGATTGGTGATCGCCTGACGCTTAGCAACCTGCCCAACCATTCTTTCACCATTTTTGCCGAATGCTACGACAGACGGCGTTGTTCTGGCGCCTTCTGCATTCGGGATAACAACCGGCTCGCCGCCTTCAATAACAGCGACACAGGAATTTGTAGTACCCAGATCAATACCAATAACTTTAGACATAAGCCATTCCTCCAATATTTCTTCACTTAAATAAGATGTTTTTTGTATTCAAAACCCGCTCTTTCAAACAGGCGGTTTGCTGTTTAATTTGCCACGCGAACGCTGGCAGGTCTCAAAATCTTTTCACCCAGACGATATCCTTTGGCAAACACTTCTACGATCTCGTTTTCGCCATAAGACGCATCCTCGATGTGCATCACGGCAGCGTGCAGATTCGGATCAAAAGTTTCGCCTTTTTCCCCGAACGCCTCGACACCGAGACTTTGCAGACTGTCGCAGAATTGTTTGTGGATCATTTGGATCCCTTTTTTGTAATCCTCGAAGCTTGCGCTTTCATTCTGTGCCGCCCGTTCAAAATTATCAACCAGCGGCAAGATTTTCATAAGCACTTCGCTTTTCGCGTATTGACAGGCATTTTCCCGATCTTTCGCCGAACGCTTGCGGAAGTTGTCATATTCCGCCAACGAACGCAACAGCCGGTCTTTGACCTCCAAAAGCTCTTTGCGCAGCGTTTCCGCTTCTTCGTTAACGGCTGCTTCTTCCCCGTCGGCAGACTGGGCTGCCGCATCACTGGTTTCATCAGCGTTTTGTGTTTCCGGCTTTGTTTCTGCCGCTTCAGGCTCCTGAGCAGTGGTTTTCTGCTCCGTTGCTTCTGCGTCATTTATTTTGTCTTTCTGCATGACGATTCTCTTTTCTGTTAGAGATTTTTCAGCCCTGACCGGCTTCTTTAAAAACTTCGCTGACCGCACGGCACATAAATTCAAGCTGCGCCGTGTATCGAGCGTAATCCATTCTTGTGGGTCCTACCAGTGCCAGTTCGCCGGCGCGCTCGCCGTCAACCTGATACCCGGCAATTATTATGCTGGAATTTTCAGTCTCTCGGTAACCAATCTCACGACCGACTAAAATCGACACCCCATCTGCGGCACGGTTCAAGATCCGTTTTAATCGTCCGCCTTTGCTGAGGAACTCTGCCGCTTCATAAGCGCTGCCTTCATACGCGCGGTTGCGTAAAAGATTCGACTGTCCGCGAACAATCAGTTCACAATCATTCACCGACGACGCCAGATCATACAAGGCAACCAGCAGCGGCGCCATATCCAAACTGCGATCTCCCAAGCTGGCATCAATGCTCTGTAGCCGTGTGCGGGTCAGCTCTGATGCGCGTTTACCGGTGAAATCGGCAGCGGCAATACGGTAAAACAACTGCGCATCGCTCATTTCCACCTTTTCATAACAGCGGCAAACGGTGCTTTTTACGACTCCGGTAGAAGCCAAAACCACAACCATTGCGCTCTGCTCACCTAAAGGGATCAGTTCTACCCTGCGCACTGTGGTACGATCATTCAGCGGAGTTGTTGCAACGGCGGCGCATCCGGTCATTTCGGCAAGGATACGGCAGGCGTCCTCCAAAATTTTTTCCGGTTGGCCAGCCGTGCGATCCAGACCGCTCAGCATTCGATACTGTTCCGCGGGCTGCGGTTCATAATGCCGCATTAAATGATCGATATAATACCGATATCCCCGTTGAGACGGGATCCGCCCGGCTGAAGTATAGGGCTGCTCCAGATAACCTCTCATGGAGAGGTCGCTCATCTCGTTGCGAATGGTAGCGGAGGAGATTGCTGTTTCAAACAAATCGGAAAGAAACTTAGATCCCACTGGTTCACCGGTAGTAATAAAATGCTCCACCACCAAACCCAGAATTTTTTCTTTTCTGGCGGATAGTTCCATTTCCTTTCCTCCTTAGTAGGTTTAGCACTCTATATGTTCGAGTGCTAATCACTATCCTTAGTGTATCCCCATCTCGCGGATTTGTCAACATTTTTTCCAAGAAAATTTGTGAATTTTTTATGAACAACCAAAATTCAGATAAAATATTCGGCACTCTGTTCAGGAAAGTGCGAATTTTCCGGAGCAAAGTGCCTTATTTATCAATATATTATGCGCATTTTACAATAAAATTCAGAACAGCAGCATGATTCCCATAGAGATCTCCATTTTTTGCGCCGCTCTCGCCTGCCAAATCGCCGTTGCCTTTCGCCTCTTTTTTCGCGACGCTTTTGGATTTGACTTTTTTTCAGGATTCTTTTACAATAATTCTGCTATTCTTCCAGCCGAAGGGAATCCAAGGAAGAGCGAATTTGCTGTTTTGCTTCATCCAGCACCGTTTTAACACAACGCGGACACTCAAAACTTTTTCCCTCCGCCCGGCTGGCTGCTTTTGAAAGAGCGTGCAGCTCCATATGTGCGGCAACACTAAAATAAAACGGGTCCAGTATTTTTCCAGCGCCCCGAATCGTTCCCTTTTCCATCAACACACCAACCATACGGCAGAGAGAAAGAACATATAGGCGCAGCACCCGTGAACCGAGCATGGGAGAACACTCATCCGCCGATTGAAAAAGCAGCACCAGGGCACGATAGACAGTCTGCGGCGTCACATCACCATCAAGCGGCTGTTCTTCCCGGGAAAAAATGGCGTTGGTATTCCGCTTTTCTTCCGACAGTCCCAAGAGGTAATCGGCAGACACTCCGTAATATACCGCTGCCTTTGCCAAAAAAGCCGGACCGCATTCGCGGATTCCCTTTTCGTAATGCGATAGAAGTGCCTGCGAGACCCCAAGTTCCAGCGCCGCTTTTTTCTGCGGAATTTCCTTTTCTTTCCGAACGGCTGCCAGCCGCTCACTTAATACGGTTGCCATACAAAACCCCTTCTATACATTTTGTATAATCATAACAAAGAACCATTGATTTGTAAACCCATGAAAGGATTTTTTTATGAAAACATATAAAATTCACCTGATCCGAAACGGTCTGACAAAGGGCAATTTAGCCGGCGCATACATTGGCACAACCGACGAACCGCTTTGCCCCGAAGGAATCGCCGGCATACTGGACCTGAAGGAAAAATATGGTTATCCACTTGCTGACCACATCTTTACTTCTCCCTTAAAGCGCTGCCAGGAAACGGCGCGATTGATTTATCCCGACTTTCCGACAGCAATCATCGGAGAATTACGCGAATGCGATTTCGGCGCATTTGAAGGGAAAACGCCTGATGAACTGAAAATTGACCCGGCGTATAAAGCCTGGCTTTCCGGGAATGCCGATGCCTGTCCGCCGAACGGCGAAAGCAACCGGGCGTTCGCCACAAGAGTACTCGGCGGTTTCTGCCGGATTGTAGATGGCATGATCGCTTCCGGCGTACAACAAACCGCCGTAATTACTCACGGCGGCGCAATTATGGCAATATTAGCGGCATACGGCGTACCGCAAATGCCCATGAGCGAATGGCTCACACCGGCAGGCTGCGGTTATACGGTGCTGATTACGCCCGGACTGTGGGCGTCCCATAAAAAGCTGGAAGTTTACTGCGATGTACCGGAACTGCCCATGACCAACGAAGAGGAAGCACAGCTTTGGGACTGGTACCCGGAAGAAACAAACACCAGCGGGTTTCTGTCATAAATTTCCGACATTACCGGTCTTCAGAAATCAATTTTTTCATCTGGTTCGGTTCATACTCCCAGTATCCGTTTTTTCGGTAAAACGCTCTGGATTCATACCATTCCTGACCAATACCAAGGTGAATATATATTGTTTTTTTACCCAGAGCCCGAACATATTGTTCCGCCGTGTCGAGCAAGGCAGTGCCAATTCCCTGACGCTTTCTGCTGCACTTGACAAACAGACGGTGCAATGTTACATCCTCACGATTTTCATGAACATGGAATCCTACGCTGCCGATCACCCGATCATGTTCATCCAAAGCGATCCAGAACATATCGCCCCTATCAAAATAATTTTTCTGAATATCCAGCAAGTTGGAATTCAGCCCCGGTATGCGTCCGAGGGCGTTTTTCGCTTCCAAAATCATAAAGATCGTATCGTCGCGGTATTTCTCTGCAAACGGAATAATTTTCATAGGTCTCTCCTGGCGCATGCTGCCTGTAATGATGATGGAAATCGGGAATCTGCTTTCTGAAAAGCCAAAAAAATCGCCGCAAAATCCTGCGGCGATTTTTTATCGTCTGAAGGCACCGCCGAACGAGCCGACAAAGGAGGCAGAATCGCTATTCCAATACTTAGACAATAAGGTGCGAATGCCAACACCAATCCCATAAAGAGCCAGCAACGCCGCCGAATAAAAAACATACAACACCCATTCGCCTGCATCAAACGCACGGATCAGCGCATACAAAGGACTGAAAAGATACGCGCTGGTCGGCAACAGAGGGAAAGAAAAAAGAACATGAGCCAAAAGCGGATAAAAGAAACCCTTTTTCCGCACCACCCCGAGGATCAGCGATGCAACCAGCGTTACGCCGCCGTAAGCCAGTGAAAAAATCAGCTGGAAGGTTGTCGGCTTGCCGTCCTCAAAAGCGAAGCCAAAAAAAGCGCAAAGCACCCCGACGAGCAAAAGCACCAGAAAAGGGATCACAGCACGCAGGATGGTATTTCGTTTCTCTTTGGTCATGACAATCTCCTTACAAGAAAGATGGATTACGATACCTGCAAACGCAGCGGCGGTTTTCGATTGCGCGCAGCGATTCTCTTTCGCAGTTATCGTATTTTGTGACGCAAATCACACAGCCGTTTATTTGTATTATACCCAACCCTTCCCTTCGGGGTCAAGAGCTTTTTCCCATAAAACCGCTTTTTTCTTTTACCAAAATAAAAGAAAATCGACAAACGCTGAAAAATTATCAAAAATTCCGGCGGTTCTATTTACTTTTATTCCATATTATAGTAAAATCATAGTGGAAGATTTGCGGGCGATTTCGGAAAAGAGGTACAGTGTATGAAAGTAACGGTTTTATTTGGCTCGCCGAATCCCGGAGGAACAACGGCTGCGCTGACAAAAAGTTTTTTAGACGCGCTGCCAAAGGATACGCCGGTTCGTTTTTTTGACTGTTTTTCCCTTGCGCCGAAATGCTGCACCGGCTGCGGTGCCTGTGAAAAAACCGGAAAATGCAAAGACCGGGATTTGGATGATTTGTTTTCCGCCTGTGAAGATTGTGATGTACTGGTTGTGGCAGCGCCGGTATACAACTATTCCGTACCCGCTCCCCTGAAAGCGGTTTTCGATCGCTGTCAACCGTATTATTATAAAAATTTCCGTTCCTTTGATATGCAAACCAACCCCAGACGAAAAGGACTTCTGTTCCTGACAGCAGGAAGAAGCGGTAAATACAGTTTCGATATCATAAAAAAACAAACTGGTATTTTTTTCAAAAATTTGGATATTACTTATACTTGCGGCAGATTCTACCCGGGCACCGATGCGGCGGATTTTGATTGTTCCCTTTTGCGTGCAGATGATATTGCCGAGGTTCTTTTACAGGAGGAAAAAGAATGAAAAAAGCACTGGTTTTCGCCGGCGGCGGCTCTAAGGGCGCTTACCAGTACGGCGCATGGAAAGCGCTGCGTGAAGAGGGCGAATCTTTCGATTTAGCAGTAGGAACCTCCATCGGTGCAATTAACGCCGGATTTTATGTGCAGGATGATTTTGAGGCAGCCGGCGAAATGTGGCACGAACTCAATCCTGATTCCGTTATGACCAACGGGATGAATTTTGAAAAATCTCTGGCGGCATTATATGAACAGCGTGAAAGCATTGCGCCTTTTTTAAAAACCTATTTTAAGGATGGCGCCGGCGCGGATATTACCCCCTTCCTCAATTGTCTAAAAAAATACGCAAATGAGGAAAAATTCTTTCATTCTCCGGTTGACTACGCTCTTTTGACTGTAAAATCCCAGGGGATGCAGCCACTTGAAATCTTGAAAAAGGATATCAAACCGGGATATTTCGTGCAGTGGCTCAATGCCTCCTGCGCGTGTTTTCCCGCTTTTCCCCGGTGTGAGATCGACGGTCAGATGTATGTAGACGGTGGCTACTATGACAATCTGCCGATTTTGACCGCTTTGCGCATGGGCAGCGATGACATTACCGCAATTGATTTGCGCCCGGAAGGCAATCATCCAGCCTATATGCACCATCCGCAGGTACGGTATTTGAAGCCCTCAAAGGATTTGGGCAGTTTCTTATGTTTTGACCGACAAGTGCTGGACTCGCTGATTCAGCTGGGATATCACGACACGCTGCGGTTTTTCGGTCGCGTAAAGGGTTTGAACTACTTTTTTGACAACAGCGCTGACCAGCAATCGCGCCGTGCGCCGGCCGCTCGCCGGTTCCTGCGGCAGATCAATGCCGCCGAGCTGATGTACGAAAGCAACCGGCGTTCGGTTCTCAGCCGCGCAGCCCGTTCCGCCCCGTTTATTAAAAGTCTTTTGTCTCATCTGTCAGGCGAAGGCGAAGACGCCCTGTTTTTGGCGGCTTGCGAACTGGCTCTTTCCCGCACGGGAGCGCCGGACGATAAAATATATACTTTTGATTCTGTGCGTGAGAATTTACTAACCTACTATCAGGAGATTCGCGAAACGGTCTTTTTTGACCTGACAGCGGCAGCGGAAGCGATTGAAAAACGGAACGAAGAAAAAAGCCGCTCCCTGCTTTCAGAATTGAAAAGAAATGATCCAGAAACGGAAGATTACCTGATTGCTCTTTTGACCCGTGTACTTTGGGACGAATAAGCAGTACGATATTTGAATTAAGGTGATTTTATGACAATTGATCAATTACTGCAATCGGCAAAGCGAATTCATATGATCGGAATCGGCGGAGCGGGAATGTGCCCGCTTGCAGAAATTCTGCACCATGAAGGATATCAGCTTTCCGGCTCCGATAATAATGAAAGCGACACTTTGGCACGCATACGCGCCCTGGGCATTCCTGTTGCCATGGGGCATAAGCCTGAAAATGTTGATGGCGCTGAAATCGTGGTTTATACCGCCGCGCTGCTGCCGGACAATCCGGAACTTCTGGAAGCAAAAAAACGAGGCATTCCCACTTTTGAACGGGCAGAGCTTTTTGGCGCAATCAGCCGCCGTTACCGCAACTGCATCGGCATCTGCGGCACACACGGCAAAACCACCACGACCTCTATGACCATGCAGATTTTAATGCAGTCCGATCTGGATCCCTCGGCAGTGATCGGCGGCAGACTGCCTTTGATCGGCGCCAACGGCAGAGTTGGAAAATCAGATCTTTTTGTCTGTGAAGCCTGTGAGTTTAAGGATACCTTTCTGCATCTTTCACCACGCTGTGCCGTTGTTTTAAACATTGATGCAGACCATCTGGACTATTTTAAAACCATGGAAAATCTGAAGCACAGTTTTACCAAATTTGCCGATATGGCGCAAACCGTCATTTACAACGGCGACGACAGCAACACGCGTGAGGCAATCGCTCCGCTGAACGGAAAAACGCTGATTACCTTTGGTCTGTCGCCGGAAAACCAGTGGACGGCAGTAAATATTGAAGAAACCAACGGTGCGTTTGCGCATTTTGATATTCTGCACAACGGTGAATTTTTTGCGCAGGTACAATTGGCAGTACCCGGACGGCACAATATCTACAACGCCTTAGCCGCCACGGGTGCTGCGGTTTATGCGGGCGCCGATGCCGAACACTGCAAAAAAGGGCTGGAAAGCTTTTTCGGCGCAGGCCGGCGTTTTGAAACGCTGTATAACAGAGATGGCATTCGCGTGGTAGACGACTATGCCCACCATCCCAAAGAGCTGCTGGTTACCCTAAAAAGCGCGCTGGAAATGAAACCCAAAAGGCTGTGGGCAGTATTTCAGCCTTTCACCTATTCGCGCACCTATATGTTGATGGATTACTTCGCAAAAGTGCTGTCCCTGGCTGACCGCTGCGTCTTAACGGAAATCATGGGATCGCGCGAAGTCAACGAATGGGGCGTAACCGCGCAACAGCTTGCCGACAAAATCCCCGGCAGTGTGCTCATCGGCGATTTCGACCAGGCTGCCCAGTATTTATATGACAACCTGCAATCCGGCGATTTGATGCTGACCCTCGGCTGCGGCGATGTCTATAAGATTGCCAAAAAGCTGGTTCAAAAATATGAAAACCGCTGAGCCGATCGGCTTGTATATTCACATTCCTTTTTGCCGCAGCAAATGTCCATACTGCGATTTTTATTCCTCTGTGGGCAAAGAGGAAGTCATGGATCACTATCTTGCCGCTCTTGTCAATGAAATGCAAACCCTGCGCCGCGTCTCCCCCTTCCTCAAAGGTCCGCTTCCGCCGATCGGCACCATTTATTTCGGCGGAGGTACGCCCTCGCTTTTCGGTGGGAAGCGTATCGCCTGTCTGTTGGATACGATTGCTTCGCGTTTTTCCGTGACGGAAAATCCGGAAATCACCGTTGAAGCAAATCCCTCTTCCACAGACGCTGCTTTTTTATCGGCGATTCACAGCGCCGGTGCAAACCGTCTTTCGCTGGGGCTGCAATCCGCTGTGGATACGGAGCGAAAAGCCTTGGGGCGTCAAAGCGGAGCCAAAGAAACTTCACAAGCGATCGAAAAGGCAATACAAGCAGGATTTTCCCGCCTGTCTCTGGATCTGATGATCGGCATCCCAAAACAAACCCCGGAAAGTCTGGCAAAAAGCCTGTCCTTTTGTCTATCCAGCGGCGCCGGACATATCAGCGCCTATCTTTTGCAGATTGAAGAAGGGACCGTTTTTTACAAAAGACGAAACACCCTGTCACTTCCAGAGGAAGACACACAGTGCCAGCTCTATTTCCAGCTTTGTGAAACGCTCCGCGACGCAGGATTTTGTCATTATGAGATTTCCAATTTTGCAAAACCAAACGAAGAAAGCCGTCATAATCTGAATTATTGGCGCTGTGGCAGCTATCTGGGGCTTGGCGCTGCCGCCCATTCTTTTCTGTTTGGCAGGCGTTTTTATTTTCCTCGTGATATTCAGTCTTTTTTGGATGGTCATGTTCCTGTCGACGACGGCGACGGAGGAACCAAAGAAGAATTTATCCTCCTGTCGCTGCGCACCAAAAACGGGCTTGATTTTGCCGACTATCAGGCGCGATTTCACGAAAAGCTGCCTCAGGCATTTTTTATGGCAGCAAAGAATAAAATTCCCCCTGCCTGCATTCACCTTACCGAGCAGTCTCTTTCTTTGACGGAAAAAGGCTTTCTGCTGGAAAATGAAATTCTTGCCGAATTGCTTTCCGCCATGCCGGAAGAAAAATCCTTCCATATTTAACGAAAAATAAGTTACTGTGAGAGCATATTTTGCGCAAAAGCGAAAAAATTAAGAAAAATTTCTTTGATTATGAGGAATTTCTTCATTTCTATTGTTTATTGTAAAAGAAAAAGGAAAGGGGTACCATATGGAAGACGGTTTTATCGGGTACAACCGCTTCCTTGAGGGTGACGACGACGCCTTCGGCGCGACGGTCAATGAATACGCAAACAGACTGTTGTTATACATCAATCGTTATCTTCTCAACCTTACCGCATCCGAAGATATCATGGAAGATGTCTTTGCTGAATTGATTGTCCGCCGCAAAAAATTTGACTCGGAAAAAGCTTTTAAAGCCTATCTTTTCAAAACCGCAAGAAATAAATCTCTGAACATGATAAAAAAAGAATCCCGCTATGAAGGAGAAGTTCCCGAAAATGAGCCGGACGAAGAGGCAATCATTGAAGAGCAATTTCTTTCTAAAGAAAAAAGGCAGCTTTTGCACTTTTGTATCCATGAGCTGAAAGACGATTACCGCGAGGCAATTTACCTTGTTTATTTTGAAGAGTTATCTTACGAACAGGCTGCAAAGGTCATGCACAAAAGCAAAAAGCAAATTGATAATCTCGTTCAGAGAGCCAAAGCGGCGCTGCGCACCCGTCTGGAGCGCGAAGGCATAAAAAGTCTTGCTGATCTTTGACGAAAGGGGAAGAATGCAATGAGAAGCAACGACGAACGACTGCAAAATATTTTTCAGAAAGCAAAAGAGAAAAAAAGAAGAAAGAAAATGTGGGTTAGAACCGCCGTTATTACCACCGTTTGCCTGCTGTGCACGGTGACCGGTGTTGCTGTGGTATTGAGCGATCAGAACCATACCATTACCGTTACCCAGCAGACAAACAGCAACTCTCCGACTTCGATACGCCCCAATTCCCACCCTGCGGATCCTTCCGACCCGCAACCCACGGAAACCGGTCAGGCAGGTGAAGCGATTGAAACTGCGCCGGGTGATTCCAGTGCCGGCGGACAGAAGAATCCGGAATTGAACGATCCTGCATCCGAAGGATCCAATCTTCCGGCGCCGACCGAACCGTCTCTGGGAGATACCCCGCAGGATTCAGATCCGACACAACCGGCGGCAACCGAGCCCGCCGCCGATCCAACCGATCCCGGGAATGACGCGTCAGAACCAATCAACAGTCCTGTCGAGCCGCCGACAATTCCTGTTGAAAATCCAGTAGCAACCGAGACTCCTACCCTTGACGAACAAAAACACACGACCCCTCAGCTTGGCACACAGGCAACAGATCCCGAGGATCTGTCTCCTTCCCAGAAACCCTCCGTCAAATACTATGACAGCCGGTATGAAACGGCGGTGATTCATTCTTTCACAAGCACTGATATTACGGAAGATCACGATTTTCTTCTGGGACTGAAGAACAGGCAGATCCTGATTTCGGATTCCTTAGCGGAAAAAGCGGAAGAATCCAGTTCCGACAGGGTTCTTCGTACTAAAATCTACGCAAAATCCAAACATGTCGAAGATATTCTTGCTTTCTTCTCTGCTCATACGGTCTCCTATACCCTCTCCGGCAACTCCTATCTGGTGTATATGACCGGCGAGCAATTGCAAAACATCGGCAACCATCCTGTACCAGAGGATTTTTACCTGCTGATTACAGAAGGTTAACTTTCATCATTTTTCACATCCTCTATAGGAAAGCGCCGGCAACCCTTTACGGGAACCGGCGCTTTTACCTGTTCACAAAAGCCATCAACCCCTGCGGCAGGCGTTCACGCCGCCTGTACCTGACAAGCACTAACAGATAAATATACTTAGGAGAAATGAGAAAAATTTTTTCTGTCAATCAGCAAAAAGCACGATCAGCTTTTTGTTTACAAGAGATCCGATGGAAAAAAGACAAATCACAGAAAGATCGTCTCCACTCGCTTTTTGCACCCGGGCGGCGAATACAAAAAAGAATCCATATGTTCTCCCTCATAAAAATATCGTGGCTCCTGAGGCGGCGGTGCGGGAAATGTATTCACCAAAAGCAGCTTACACTTCATTTTTTCCGGCAGAAGGCTTTTGATCAAAACCGCCGCTCCGTCGCCTTCTTTGATGCCGTCAATCCGTTCGCACAAACCCGATAAATTCGGCATCAATTCGACAAAAATGCCATATGACGCAACCGAGCGAACGACCCCGGGTACGGTTTCACCCGGTGAAAACAAGGCGGCATTTTGCTCCCATGTGCCCAAAAGCTCTTTCATGCTCAGCGTCAAACGATTTCGATCGTCTCTCATCTTAACAACGACACGAATGTTTTGTCCGACACGAATCCGGGCAGACGGATGGGGAATTCGTGAAACCGACAGAAAAGCAATGGGCAGCAGTGCAGATATTCCTTCACCCACATCGCAAAATGCGCCGAAGCTCTCCAGCCTTGTTACCGTCGCATCAATGATATCTCCCGGCACAAGCTGATTTAAATATTCCCTCTGACAATTTTCCTGCAAGCGCCGGCGAGATAAAACAGCAATTGGCGTGCCGTTGGTTTCTACATCCAACACCTGAAAACGCACGATCCGTCCCACTCGCGACAAAATCGCGCTGTCAGAACAAAGTCCTTCCTCAATACCAAGGGCGCATTCATTTTTGGGAATGATTCCACGCATACAGCCCAAATCCACATGAAGATTCCGTTCATGATCGCATAAAATGACACGACCGGACAAAATATCCCCGTCTACGGCTGCTTTTATCATTTCCCCCATGGTATACTCCCGGCTTTGCGCCCGATCCTCCGGTTGATACCGGTTTATTTTGCTCATGCTTTCCCCGCCTTTGCGATAAATTACAATAAAATGTATTTTCTTTTGGCGGCAAGTATGCTATACTATTTCCCGGATTAAGCGGAAAGGCGGCGGCATATGGATATTCAGCTTGGCGATCATTTGATTATGAAAAAGGAACATCCCTGCGGCGCCAAAGAATTTGAAGTGCTGCGGGTGGGGATGGATTTCCGACTGCGGTGCGTCAATTGCGGCAGAGAATTTCTGATTCCCCGCCGTAAAGCGGAAAAAAACATCCGCCAAATTATCAGAAGCGATCTGCTGCCGGAAACAAAGGAGAATGCCGATGGTTGAGCAATACCGGCAAATTTTAGAAAAATATCGGAATCTGGGCAAAGAGCTTTCCAGCGGAGTGATTTCCGGCGAACAGGCGGGCTACGCCGCTGCGATGAAAGAATTTTCCGCTCTTGCCCCCCTTGCCGAAAAAATACAGGAACTTCAGAAACTGGAAGAAAACCTTGAGGAAACAAGAAAAATTCTTTCTGATCCGGCTACAGACGAAGAATTGCTGTCCCTTGCAAAAGAGGACGAGTACCAAACCGAAAAACAGATCGAAAAAACAGAACAGGAGCTTCGCCTTTTGCTGTTGCCGAAAGATGAGGACGCCGATAAAAATGTCATCATTGAAATTCGCGGCGGCACCGGAGGCGAAGAGGGCGCATTATTTGCCGCGACTTTATATCGAATGTACACCATGTATTGCGAAAAAAAGCACTGGCAAACAGAAATTCTTTTCATGAACGAAACAGAACGGGGCGGTTTTAAAGAAATCGGATTTCTGGTAAAAGGCAAAGGGGCTTATGACGCTTTGCGCTTTGAAAGCGGCGTGCACCGGGTTCAGAGAGTGCCGGAAACCGAATCACAGGGTCGAATACACACCTCCGCGGCAACAGTTGCGGTTCTTCCGGAAGCAGAAGAAGTTGATGTTACCATTGACCCTTCCGATTTGCAGATTGATACCTTCCGTTCCGGCGGTGCAGGCGGTCAGCATGTCAACAAAACCGAATCCGCCATCCGCATAACACACCTGCCGACCGGCATCGTTGCCGAGTGTCAGGACGAACGCAGTCAATATAAAAACAAAGAAAAAGCGCTGCGCATTCTGCGAGCCCGAATCTTTCAGGCGGAAAAAGAAAAACAGGCACGCGCCATTGCAGGAGAACGCAAGGCGCAAGTTGGTTCAGGTGACCGCAGTCAGCGCATCCGCACATATAATTACCCGCAGGGACGGGTCACCGATCACCGCATCAACTTAACCATATACCGTTTGGCGGCGGTTTTGGACGGCGATCTGGATGAATTGACCAATGCCCTGCGTGAAGCCGATCAGGCAAAAAAATTAGCGGAAAGCGGCGTGTAAACCCGCAAAGGAAGTCCATTGATGAAAACAGTTATTCTTCATACCGATACCGATCCTGATTACGCCCAAAGAGCCTCTCAAGTTCTGAAAAACGGCGGCCTTGTCGCAATTCCGACCGAGACAGTATACGGATTAGCCGCCAATGCGCTGGATGAAAAAGCGGTTGAAAAAATCTATCTCGCCAAAGGACGCCCGTCGGACAATCCTCTGATCGTCCATATCTCTTCTTTTGCTGAATGGGAACCACTGGTACAAACCATCCCCGAAAAAGCAAAAAAGATTGCCGACGCGTTCTGGCCGGGTCCATTGACCATTATTCTGCCGAAATCCGATCTGGTACCAAACCGTACCAGCGGCAATCTTGCCACCGTGGCGGTTCGCATGCCCGCACATCCGGCAGCACGGGCAATCATCGCTGCGTCGGGGCTTCCTCTGGCGGCGCCCAGCGCCAATATTTCCGGATTTCCCAGTCCGACAAAAGCGGAATATGTAATAGACGACATGAACGGGCGAATCGATATGATTGTCGATGGCGGTGATTCTGCGGTCGGCGTAGAATCTACCGTTATTACATTTGCCGGCGATATGCCCGAAATCCTGCGTCCGGGCGGGATAACCCCGGAACAGATTGAAGGTGTGATCGGTAAAATCCGCATCAACAGCGCCGTCTTGCACCCGTTGCAAAACGGCGAAAAAGCCGAAAGTCCCGGCATGAAATACAAGCACTACGCCCCCAAAGCACAAATTACCATCTACACCGGCAGCAAAAAGGGATATTTCCGACTGTTGGAAGAAAAAAAAGCAGAAGGTATTTATGCCCTCTGTTTTCAAGAAGATCAAGCGAACTGCCCGGTTCCTTGTGTAACCATGGGCAGTGAAAAAGATCCGCTTTCTCAGGCCGTTCGGCTTTTTGACGCCCTGCGGGAACTGGATGAGCAGGGAGCGCAAAAAGTACTTGCCCGCTGTCCCGATGAAACCGGCGTCGGCCTTGCCGTTTGCAACCGGCTGTTCCGCGCGGCTGCGTTTCGTTTCTTCTATGAAGCGCCCATTCTCGGACTGACCGGCGAAAGCGGCGCTGGCAAATCCACCGTCGCCGCGTTTTTTGCAAACAATGGTTTTGCCGTGGTAGACTGCGATCAAATCGCCAGACAGGTCGCGGAAAAAGAAGAAATACAAAAACAGCTGGCAGAAGCCTTTGGGCAGGATATTTGTCAGAACGGCGGACTGAATCGCAAACTGCTTGCTCATAGAGCGTTTTCATCCGAAGAAAAAACTGCCCTGCTGAACCAGATCACCCATCCTGCTATTTTGCGGCAGACCATAGAGCAGGCGCTGACTTTTTCCCGCTCGGGCAAACCGGTTGTTATCGATGCGCCGCTTCTGTTTTCGACCGGACTGGACAAATTCTGCGATTGGACAATCGCTGTCACCGCTGATGAAAAAACCCGCCTCCTGCGCATTATGGAGCGTGACAGCATCAGCATGGAAGACGCCAAAAAACGCACGGCACGACAGCAGAAGGAAAACTTTGCAGAACGGGCAGATCAACTCGTTTGCAACGATGACAATACAAATTACCGAAACGATCTTATGTCGCTGATAGAGAGGATCCGATCATTCGATGAAAAGAACAAGACCCGTCTCCCGTAACAGCGTTACGCTTTTGATAGGCGTACTTTTACTGCTTGGCGCCGTTCTCATTTGTATAATTGCCGGACACTTTCTGCAAAACGGCGTACCGCTGAAATACGAATCTATCGTGGAAAAATACAGCAGGGAATATCAAGTCTCCGAACCTCTGATTTATGCCGTTATCCGAACCGAAAGCGATTTTGATCCGCAAGCCGTTTCCTCGGCGGGAGCTATGGGGCTGATGCAAATGACACCGGAAACCTTTGCCTGGCTGCAAAGCCGATCCGGAGAATCGCTGCCCGATTCCGCTCTGCTGGAGCCGGAAACATCTATTCGCTACGGCGTGTATTTTCTCTCTATTCTTTCCGAGCGCTTTGAAGTCACCGACACCGTTCTTGCCGCCTACAATGCCGGCATGAACGCCGTTGCTTCCTGGTTATCCGATCCGGAACATTCCGCTGACGGCAAGCATTTACAGAATATTCCCTATCCGGAAACAGAATACTATGTTATTAAAGTAAATCGTGCGCTGGCACAATACCGCGCTTTATTAGAACCCATTACAACTTCTTGAGGTGATCCATATGTCTGAAGAAAAAAACAACGCAGTTGAACAGTTGAAAAAAAAGCTGCTCTTTACCAATGAGCACGCCGATGAAATCCTTTCCGAACAGGATAAACGCGGCGCAGATGAGTTTTGCGAAGGGTACAAAGATTTCCTTGACACAGCAAAAACAGAAAGAGAAGCGGCGCGCGAAATTCTGCGATTAGCGGAAGAAAATGGCTATACGCCTTTTGTAAAGGGCAGCTCCTACCGCCCCGGTGACAAGATCAGTTTTTCTATTCATGGAAAAGCTGTCATCCTCACGGTATTCGGCAAGCATCCCCTGGCCGATGGCGTCCGTATTGCCGCCGCTCACATCGATTCGCCCCGACTGGATCTGAAGCCCAATCCCCTGTATGAAGATTCAGATATCGCATACTTCAAGACCCACTATTACGGCGGTATCCGCAAATATCAATGGCCGACAGTCCCGCTGGCGCTTCACGGCGTTGTCTGCAAAAAGGACGGCAGTAAAATTTATGTAAAAATCGGCGAAGAACCGGGAGAACCAAAATTTGTCATCAGTGATCTTTTGCCCCATCTGGGAGCCAAGCAAGGGCAGCGCAAACTGGCAGAAGGCATTCTCGGCGAAGAACTGAATATCATCATTGGATCCCGCCGATTCAAGGACTGCCCTTCCGATGCGGTCAAGCTGGCGATTATGGATCTTCTGTACGAGCAATACGGCTTTACCGAAAAAGATTTTCAAAGCGCTGAGCTGGAAGCAGTGCCCGCCTATTCGGCTGACGATATCGGTTTTGACCGCAGCATGATCGGTGCTTACGGACAAGACGACCGCGTCTGCGCCTATCCGGCGGTTATGGCGTCCATTGATGCCGAAATTCCCGAATACACCTGTCTTTCGGTGCTGACGGACAAAGAAGAGATCGGCAGCGAAGGCAATACCGGTCTGGAATCCCGTTATCTCGCTCAGTTTATCGAAGATCTGGCGCAGGGAGAAAATACAGATGTCAACGATGTACTGCGCAACAGCCTCTGTCTATCTGCCGATGTCAATGCCGCCTATGACCCCACCTTTTCGGATGTTTTTGAGAAGCGCAATACGGCGCAAATCAATCACGGCGTAGTGATCACCAAATACACCGGTGCGCGCGGAAAAAGCGGAACCAACGATGCGCCTGCCGAATTTATGGCATGGGTACGCGCTGTTCTGGAAAACGGCAATGTCCTGTGGCAAACCGGCGAGCTGGGCAAAGTAGATGAAGGCGGCGGCGGAACCGTAGCGAAATTCATTTCTCATCTTGGTGTTCAAACCGTTGATCTCGGCGTTCCGGTTCTTTCCATGCACGCGCCTTACGAAATCACCGCTAAATACGATATCTATATGGCATACCGTGCCTTTTGTGAGTTTTTCAAGAACTAACGGAACAGCACCGGCTTTGCCCTTGTAGCTATTTTATCATTCTACCCGCCTGCTTTGACAAACTACCATGGCAGGCGGTTTTTCTCGCTTTTGCGTTCATGATAATGGAAAAAACAATACGCAGGAGAAAAATACATTCGTTCCGGTTCCGGAAGCGCCGGTTCTTCTGTTTTTCCTGATGTGTATGTCCCCTCTTTCGATTGACTTTTTACAAAAAATAGACTATACTTAGATTGTTTGAACAAAGGATGTGACAAAATGAAAAAGGATTTCCATGCGCTGATGCGGAGAATCGGTTCCGCCAGTTTCAAAAGAATGGGTCAGAATATCGATATTATCCATGGGGAAACCGGTGTTTCCAAAGCCTATTTGCTTTTTGATATGCTTCGCTGCACGGCAGTTTATAACACCGGGTATCTTGATTACCGCGTGTTCGGCTTTGCCGAGAACCGTGACCCTGCCAACCGCCGCACCTATATGACAATGCACCACAATTCCGTACTGTCCAATAAACTCAACAATCGTGACGCCATCGGTGTGTTTATCGACAAGCCCCGTTTCAACAAGCGTTTTGCCGATTTTTTAGGCAGGGACTATATTTTGCTTGACGAATGTACCGCAGACGATTTCTGCCGGTTCTGCAAAGGCAGAGATTCTGTATTTGCCAAGGTGACCGACTCTTTCGGCGGTCAGGGATTGGAAAAAGTAGCACTGACAGAAGATACCGATTGCCATGAACTGTACCAGCGGCTGTTATCGGAACATAAAACACTTGTAGAAGAAACCATTCGTCAACACCCGGTCATGGAAAGCCTGTGTCCCGGCAGTGTTAATACGCTGCGTGTGGTTACGGTGCTGAAGGACGGTGAACCGCATTTTGTTTACGCTCTTTTGCGAGCGGGCAACGGTAAAAACAGTTTTGACAACATCACGACCGGTGGGATGTACGCCCTGATCGACAAAAACGATGTCATCTCCAAACGGGCGTTTTGCGACAAAAAATCCGCTTATTATGAAACCCATCCGGTCAGCGGCGTTCGTTTTGCCGATTTTAAGATTCCTTTTTATAAAGAAGCCATTGCCCTTTGCATGAAAGCCGCCACTGTCGAACCGCGGGTCGGTTATGTCGGGTGGGATGTTGCCATTACCGAAAAAGGTCCGCTTTTGGTGGAAGGCAATCACTTGCCCTCTTATGACCTTTGCCAAAACCATGGATTAAACAACAGCAAAACCGGCTACCTGCCGATTTTTACTGAAATATTGGGCGAAGATTTCTTCCGCTGAGCCGCGGCAGAAACCGGCAAAGAAAGTTCCGGTGTTTGCCTGCACCTTTTCTTTGCTGACTTAGACAAAAAAAGATCGACGATTTTCATCGCCGATCTTTTTTAATTGAAAATTTTAATCATTTTCCGCTTTAGCGGCTAATTTTTCCTGAGACTGCATTTTCAAATAGGCATTGATAAACCCGTCCAGATCACCGTCCATTACCGCATTGATATTGCCGTTTTCATAACCGGTTCGATGATCTTTTACCAAAGTATAGGGCATAAAGACATAAGAACGGATCTGACTGCCCCAACCGATTTCCTTTTGATCGCCTTTGATATCTTCGATCTTATCCAAATTTTCCCGTTCTTTGATCTCAACCAGCTTGGACTTCAGCATCTTCATGGCAACCTCACGGTTCTGATGCTGGCTGCGCTCAACCTGACAGGAAACAACGATACCGGTGGGAATATGCGTCAAACGAACGGCAGAAGAGGTTTTATTCACCTTCTGGCCGCCGGCGCCGCTGGCACGATATACATCCATTTTGATGTCTTCCGGCTTGATTTCCACTTCAACATTATCATCGATCTCCGGCATAACCTCCAGAGAAGCAAAAGAAGTATGCCGCCGGCCGGACGCGTCAAAGGGCGACACACGAACCAGACGATGGATGCCCATTTCGCTTTTCAGATACCCATAGGCGTTTTCACCCTCCACCAAAACACTGGCGGATTTGATGCCGGCTTCTTCACCGTCCAGGATATCCAGCGTCGAGACCTTAAAGCCATGCCGTTCACCCCAGCGGATATACATACGATACAGCATCAGCGCCCAATCCTGCGCTTCCGTGCCCCCAGCTCCGGCATGGAAATTCAAAATGGCATTGTTGCTGTCATATTCGCCGGAAAGCAGCGTTGTCAGGGTCAGGCGGTCGATCTCCTCCTGTACCTTATTCACGCCTGCACGGCATTCCTCCAAAAGGCTCTCATCGCCTTCCTCATTGGCAAGCTCAATCAGGGTCAGCGTGTCCTCATATTGACTTTTGATGTTCTCATAATCGGCGACTTTATTTTTCAACGCGCTGGTTCGCTGCAACACTTTCTGAGAATTTTCCAAATCATCCCAAAAACCATCCTGCGCAGCTTCCGCTTCCAAGGTTGCGATTTCCTCGCGCATTTTATCCAAACCCAGCGCCTCCGCTAAATCTTTCAGCGGTTTTTCCGACTCCAGAAGAGTCAGGCGCAATTCCTCAAATTGCAGCATACTGTCTGTCCTTTCAAAAAAATAAACTGTATTCATGCTGATGACGCATTATATTAACGCATGACAAAAGCTCCCCGTGTATCAAAAAATACTCATACCCATATATTATAAGCAAGTCGCACCGCCTTGTCAAATAGAATCCCTTCCCTTTTGCCGCAAAGAAGATCGGAAATAAAAGATTTTTATAATTTATACAATAATATCATTGAATTTTTTTCGCCTATCGGTTAAAATATCCCTAATACAAAGGAAGGATCCTGCTTATGACTTGGAAAAATGCGGAATGTCCCGTTTGCCATCATATTTTTACAGAAGATGACGATGTTGTCTTTTGCCCCGACTGCGGTACCCCTCATCATCGCGCCTGTTGGGAGCAGCAGCAACACTGCGCCAACGAAGCGCTGCACGGCACGGGCTTTACCTGGGTAAACCCTCATGAAGAACCTCCCAAAAAGACTGCTTCCGCCCCCGCTGCCAAGCGGATTCGATGCGGAAACTGTGGGAGCTGGAACGAACCGGGAACCAATGTTTGCACAAATTGCGGTGAACGGATCGAAAAAAAGAACGGCAGTTTTTCGCCGGCGAACGGGAAAGGGCCCTCTCGAGGAGGCTTTTTTGACACGGATTTAAACCCCGATGTCGTCCCCTCCAATGTGCTGATCGACGGCATTCCCGCAGAAGAAGAAGCCGCCTATATCGGTCCGGGAAGCACACGATATCTGCTGAGCTTTATCCATCAGGATCGCGACAACGCAAAAATCGGTTGGAACTGGGCTGCGGCGCTGTTCTCTCCTCTTTGGCTGTTTTACCGTAAAATGTATCTGTGGGGCTTTGTGTGGCTGCTTGCCTATCTTCTCGTCAGCACATTAACCACCGAACCGGGACTGCTGGATATCTTTTTAAATATGATGCGTATCAGCACGGAAACGGGCAGTTTACAGGCAGCGCAAAGTTATATGTATCAGGCAATGGAAGCCTTGCCGCCGCTGGCATTTTGGCAGCAGGCACTTTCATCGGTTTTTCAGGCGGGCAGCATGGTTGTCATGGGCCTTTTCGGCGACCGGATGTATAAAGAAAAAACCAGACGGTCGATCCTGAAACTGCGCGCAAAAGCAAGCTCCATGCCGGAATATATGAGTCTTCTTCAAAAGAAAGGCGGTGTATCCATTCTTATGCCGCTGCTTTCTATCGTTCTTTATATTTTTATCAATTATCTTGCCATTCTTCTTGCATCTTTATTCCAATAACCAATTTCAATAAGGGAGTGCTATGACGATGAAAATTACAAAAGCTGTTATTCCTGCGGCAGGGCTGGGAACCCGGGTGCTTCCCGCTTCCAAAGCGGTGCCAAAAGAGATGTTGAATATTGTCGATAAACCCGCCATTCAATATCTGGTTGAAGAAGCGGCAGCGGCAGGAATTACCGACATTTTGATTATTACCAACCGGGGCAAAGAGGTCATTGAAAATCACTTCGATTATTCCTTTGAGCTGGAAGCCGGTCTGCGCGGCAATCCCGCCAAAAAGGAAATTTATGATGAGGTGCACGCCGTAGCAGATTTAGCGAACATCTATTATGTTCGTCAAAAAGAGACAAACGGTCTGGCTCATGCGCTGCTGAAAGCGGAAGCCTTTGCAGCCGGCGAACCCTTTGCGGTGCTCTATGGCGATGATATTATTATCGGCGAAGACCCGGCGGCAGCTCAGCTCATACGAGCCTATGAGAAATACGGGAAATGCACCGTCGGCGTCAATGAATGCCCGAGAGAAGAAATTCACAAATACTGCTCGCTGGATGTCACCCCGCTGGAAGATCGGGTCATGACCGTTCACCGCATCATTGAAAAGCCAACAGACGATGAAATCATGTCCCTGTTTGCCATTTTAGGCAGAAATGTTTTGTCGCCTGAAATTTTCGATTACATCCGTGCAACACCGCCGAACCCGAAAAGCGGCGAAGTATACTTAACCGACGCGTTCAATACCATGGCGGCAGAGGGAAAATTGACCGCAGTCAACTTTACCGGCAAACGCTATGATATGGGCGACAAATTCGGCATTATGGAAGCCAACTGCGAGGTTGCGATCAATCACCCGCAAATTGGTGAAAAATTCAAAGCCTATCTCAAAGAGCTGGTTAAAACCTTTTGACAACACCCCCTTGAGGAGGAAAAAACATGAAGTTTCAATTCTTAGGAACAGCGGCGGCGGAAGGAATTCCGGGTATGTTTTGCAATTGCCCGACCTGCAAGCGTACGAGAGAGGCAGGCGGCAAAAACTATCGCTCCCGCGCACAGGCCATTGTAAACGACGATCTGCTTTTAGATTTTGGCCCGGATACTTATACCCATATGTGCCGGTTTGGTCTTGATCTGTCCCGGGTGCGTTTTTTGCTGATTACCCACGCCCATGACGATCATCTGACCCCCTCTGAGCTGCGCTACCGCGAAAACGGTTTCGCCTATCTCTATGGCGATAAAGCGAACGATGACAGCGACTATGAAAAACTGCACATCTATCTGTCCGAACTGTCCAACTCCTTTCTTCCGCCCGATGTAAAAAACAGTGCACCGCTCGACATCCACACAATAAAACCCTTTGAGCCTTTCACAATCGGGAAGTATACCGTTACAGCGCTCAAAGCTCACCATGCACCGGGCTACGGAGCCTTGTTTTATCTGATCGGCGACGGGGAAAAAACCATTCTTTATGCCCACGACACCGGTTTTTTCCCAGAGGAAACCATGAATTATCTGAAAAAGAACCGTCCGCAGCCCGATTTTGTCTCACTGGACTGCACCGGCATTCTGGGATCCTGCGGACCGCATCATATGAACCTGGCAGATGCGGCGGAAATGAAACAACGGCTTCTCGATATCGGCTGTGCAAAAGACAGCACAATCTGGTATGTCAATCATTTTTCGCATAACGGAAACTGCACCCACGATGAACTGGTGCCTCTTGCAGAAAAACATGGATTTTCCGTATCCTATGATGGTTTAGCACTGGAGATCTGATGGCATCTTGAAAAAAAACGATGAATTCCTTTTGACCATTGACGGCTATACTGCTGAAGGCAGCGGCGTCGGGCATTTGGACGGATTGGCTGTCTTTGTGCCCGGCGGTGCAGCAGGCGACACACTGTGCTGTCATGTGATAAAGGCGAAAAAAAATTATGCGGTTGCCAAACTCCTTTCCATTGAAGAACCAGCCCCCTGCCGCGTACAACCGGACTGTCCGGTCTTTGATAAATGCGGAGGCTGTGTGTTTCGTCATATCTCTTACGCGGAGGAGCTGCGGCTTAAGCGGCAAAAAATCACGGATTGTTTCCGCCGGCTGGGACATTTGGAAGTCGATGTTCAACCGGTAATCGGCGGAAACCGTCTGCGCTACCGCAACAAAGCGCAGTACCCTGTCGCAGCCGATCAAAACGGCGTTTTTACCGGTTTTTACGCAGGGAAAAGCCACCGCGCCATTCGCTGTGAGGATTGCCTTTTGCAACCCGAGGAGTTTGCAGAAATCAACCGACTGATTCTTGCGCATATTCAAAAATACGCCCTTTCCGTTTATGTGGAGCAAACAGGAAGGGGCTTGTTTCGTCATATCTATCTTCGCAAAGCTTTTGCTACCGGTGAAATAATGGTCACTCTGATCCTGAACGGAGAGGAACTGCCGTATCAGGATGAGCTGATTCAAACCCTGGCGAAGCGCTTTCCTTCCATCAAAAGCATTTATCTCAACAGCAACAAAGAAAAAACAAATGTCGTACTCGGCAAAGACTGTCGTTTGTTGTGGGGGCAAACAGCCATTGAAGACATTCTCTGCGGTATCCGGGTAAAGCTGTATCCGTTGTCCTTTTATCAGGTAAACCACGATCAAACGGAAATATTATACCGCACAGCAGCAGAGATATTACAAGTGACCGGTCAGGAAACCGTACTGGATCTATACTGCGGCGCGGGCACCATTGGACTTTCCATGGCAAACCAAATCAAACACCTGATCGGTGTGGAAATCGTCCCGGATGCGGTGCAGGCGGCAAAGGAAAATGCAGCACTCAATGGCGTTACCCATGCCCGGTTTTTCTGTGCCGATGCGGAAAAAGCCGCTGAACAATTAGAAAAAGAAGGCATCTGCCCGGACTGTATTATTATCGATCCGCCGCGCAAAGGCTGCGGTGCCACGCTGCCCGCCACCATCAATCGAATGAATCCGAAAAAGATTCTGTATATTTCCTGCGATCCCGCTACCTTGGCAAGGGACTGCGCAGCGTTTGCTTCTTTTGGTTGGCAGATCCATACCGCCGTCCCCGTTGATCTTTTTCCCGGTACGGCGCATGTAGAGACGATAGTACTGCTTTCCAAGGGAGATATTGACGCCTAAAAATCTGAGTGGCGTTTTCACCGGAGGATATGGATATGTCCGGAGTACCAGCAAGCTTATAAGCAGAGTAAGGCCTATATACTGGAAAAGCATGGTCTGAAGGTGTCCAGCTCTGTATATCTCCCAAAACAAGCGCAAGTGCGGGCTGGATGTGGGGCAAAACTACAATCTGTCAAAAAGGGAAGATGCTAAAGTACCACAGTGTCCACTGGAAAAGGAAGAGGCAATTATGGAAAATCCGATTTGATTGGTCGTTTGAAAAGATGTTCGGACATGAAATATAAAGCAAATTATGTTGGGAATCACTTGGGCAAGGTTTCCTCCTGATTGCCAAGAGGCATGAAAAAATGATGTGTTTTTCTTGCTATTACAGAATCCAATGTCCAATCACAATGCAGATTTGTGTCAATTCAGTCAAAACATTGCATGGAATCCGCCGGAAAACAAATATCCAGGTAGATTCATGCCACCGAGATGCCGCCTTGCTCATATCTGCCAAACAAGAAAAACCTGTTTTTACCTCCCATTTCAAAGAAATGGGGCTTTTTTTGTTTTTCCATAAAAACAGGCTCGTCAAAAAACACTTTTCCGCCGGTTTTTCAACGCTCTAAAATCCACCGCAAGCCGGCTGCTGTCCGTTCGACCGTATTCTGAAAATGACCGCCGGGAAACAATTGGAAAGTGGTATTGACGCCCTGTTTTTGATAAAAATCATAAATCTGATCGGTATTT
>CALWIU010000069.1 GCA_944380845.1 uncultured Clostridia bacterium
TGGTGGAGACGAAGAGGATCGAACTCTCGACCTTACGGATGCGAACCGTACGCTCTCCCAGCTGAGCTACGCCCCCAACGGATTTCTATTATAACACCCTCGCCGCGATTTGTCTATAGCAAAATCAGATTTTTTTATTGATCAGTTTGATTTTCTTAGCAAAAATCCGAGCCATTTCCACAGGGTTAAACAATATTACTTATATTTATACAAAATGATGCAATTTTTTCTCCACTATAGAAAATTAGAGGTAAATTCAAAAAAAGCCTTGCCGAATACAGTCACATTTTGTATACTGAATTTGAGGACTGTTCCTGAGGAGGAAGAATATGCAGACCAAATTGATCGCTCTGGATGTAGACGGCACGCTGCTGCATTCGGATGGAACCTTGTCGCACAAAAATGTGACCGCGCTGAAAAACGGCGATGTCGGCGGGCTGTATCTGGTTATCAATTCCGGCAGAACCTTTTATGAATTACCGGAACAGATACGGACCTGCGGATGCTTTTCCTTTTTTATTTTTTCCAACGGCGCCGGCATAGCAGACCGCAACGGACAGATTTTATCAGCGACTTATATCGATCATGATATTTCGGAAGAGATTTTGCAGATCCTTTCAAACTGCGATGTGATGGTGGAGATTTACCGCCATGGACGCCCTTATACCGAGCGCAAAAACTTAAGTGAAGAAGCCTGGGCGGCTTTCGGCGTGGAATCGACTTATCGGCCGGTGCTGCGTCAGACGCGCCGTGGCGTTCCGGATCTGAAAGCATTTTATCAGGAAGAGCCGGAATCTGTGGAAATGATCCATGTGTTTTTTCGCGATCCCGAAGAACGGCTTGCCTGCTTTTCCCGCATTGGCAAAATGCCCGGCGTAAAACTGACCACCTCCATGAAAAACAATATGGAAATTTTTTCCGCGCATGCGGATAAAGGGGAAGCACTGAACCGGCTGGCTCTGCTTTTAGGCGTAAAACCTGAAAGAATCATCGCCATGGGCGACAGCCGCAACGATATTCCCATGATCCGCTTTGCCGGGGACGGCGTCGCAGTCGGAAATGCCTGTGAAGAACTGAAGCAGGAAGCGAACCGAATTGTCTGCACAAACGATGAAGATGCGGCAGCGTTTGTCATTATGCAGGCGCTGGCGGAAAACCACTTATCGAAACTGTAAGGAAAAGAGGGAATGGATTGGACGCGATCCACATCTTAAACACCGGCATGTCAGATTGCCTGATTCTGGAAAGCGATGGAAAATTTGCGCTGATCGATGCAGCGGAAGACACCGACAATCCCAGAGGGCTGCCGACACTGAATTATCCGGGCTTTGAAAAAGAAGTCACGGAATGGATTCTCACCCATTGCCGCGGGGAAGACGGCAAAGTCACCTTTGAATTTTTACTGGGCACCCATACCCATTCCGACCATTTGGGCGGGTTCGACACTCTTTTGGAAGAGCCCGATATTCTGGTCAAAAAAGCATATCTTCGCCCCTATCAAAAGAAAAAGGTCTTTCCGATGGAGGTGCTGTTCTGGGATAATCAGGAAGTCTATGACCAAACGGTACAGGCACTGAATAAAAGAAAAATCCCGATTGTTGAAGATTTCGATCAGGAAAGCTGCCGTCTGGGGCAGTTTAAAATCACCTTTCTTTACGCCGACAACGGAAAAACCATTCTGCGTTATGGTGAAAACGCCAACAGCGTTGTAGCGCTGGTGACCAAAAACAACACAAAAGCCCTGCTGGCTGCTGATCTGAACTACAAAAACGGCGGTGAAATGCGGATCGCAAAACTGACAGGGAAGGTTGACCTGCTAAAAGTCGGGCACCACGGTACCGTTGGTTCAACCTCCTACCCCTTTGCCAATATCCTTTCTCCAAAAGTCGCTGTTATCACAAACAAAAAAAGCGGCGTGTTTCCGGATGTCAAAGCAACCCTGAAACGAATTGGCGCGCAATGCTATTACACCGCAGAATGCGGCGGCGTCACGGTCATCATGGGCGATAACGGCAATTTGACAGTAAAAACAGGAATTTGCTGAGAGAGTTTTTCCTCTAAGCTGTCCTAATCGTCGATAATCATGCAAATTGAGCCGTTCTGTCTATTGAACTTTCAGCTTGCGATTGTTTATACTATTTTTGTTGGATTTTTTGTTTGTTCTTTGAGGTGACTGTATGAAAGAAAAGTTTAAAGATTTTATTGAACGCCACCAGGAAATTTGGAAGTTTATTAAATTTACTTTTACCGGTGCGAGCACATCCATTTTGCAGGTTTTGGTCAATATGTTTTGCCTGTATGTGGTGTTCAAGTCACTGAACGGCGTCGCTGTCGAAAATTCATTTTTGCTTTGGCTGAATGTCGGCGATCAGCTGGATGCCGTCTATTCCTATTTTATTTCAGCCGTTATTGGTTACGCCGCCGCTTTTATCATGAACCGAAAAATGACTTTCCAGGCGGACTCCAACCCGATTCTTTCCATGGTTCTTTATATTTTGATGGTGATCTTTACCATTTTGGTAACGACCTGGATGTTCCCGTTCCTGCGCGGTCTGTTTGCGGATGCCGGATATGAAAATGCCTGGCTCGATCTTCTGCTGAACATTATTGTTATGACCATTCCCACGGTTTGGACCTATCCGCTGCAGCGTTTTGTGATTCACCGCAAGAAAAAACAACCCGCAGACAGCGAAAAGAAATAACGCCGTTCTGCGTTTAACCATTTGAACAGATCGATGTAAAAAAGACAAAATCCGGCTTCCTGTTTCTGAGGGAGCCGGATTTCTCTGTATAAAATGAAACCGCCTTGTCGACATAAAAAACCGGCTTTCCCATTCGGAAAGCCGGTAAAATTTGAAGGGAACAATCAGTCGGCAAACTTAACCTGTTTGCCGCCGTTGGCTGCGGATTCATAAATAGCGGAAAGGATCTTGATCATCTCAATGCCCTGCTGCGGCGTGTAAAGCGGCTGCGCCTTGCCGAGAATCACATCGATAAAGTTCAGCAGATTCAGCGCATGATCGCCGATGATATCGTTATGATTTACGATATGGGTGCAAAGTTTGCCCTTGGGATTTTCATAATAAATTTCATCCTTGCTGCCGTCCCAGTGAGCGCCTGCACGCGTACCATACAGCTCAACGAAGCGTTCTTCTTTTTCGATATTAGAAGCCCAACTCACCTCAAACTGCAAAACCGAACCGTTTTTAAAATAGATGGTTCCGATGGCAAGGTCTTCCACATCCATAATGCCGTTTTCCACGCGATCGCCGAAATCAGCATGCGCAGAATCTTTCACATCGCTGTCGGCAAATTTGCAGAAGGTATTGCCGGATACCATATCCACCTCGGGGCAGCCCATCAGCCACCAGGTCAAATCAATCATATGTACACCAAGGTCGATCAGCGGACCGCCGCCGGACAGCTCTTTTGTCGTAAACCAACCGCCCTTGCCGGGAATACCACGGCGGCGTTTCCATGCCGTTTTCGCAACATAGATATCGCCCATGCGACCCTTTGAAATGAATTTCTTCAAATAACGGGAATTCTCGTTAAAACGGTTATTGCGCATAACCATTAAAACTTTTTCCGCCTCCAAACTGGCGGCGTACATTTTCTCTGCGTCCTCCACGGTAATGGCGTCCGGCTTTTCACAAAAAACATGCTTGCCCGCGCGAAACGCCTCAATGGCGATTTCGGCATGAAGATAATTCGGCGTGCAGATGTCTACCGCGTCCACTTCTTCATTGGCAAGAAGATCCATATAATCTTCATAGACTTCAGCGTCTTTAAAATATTTCTTTTTTGCCGTTTCGGCTCTTTTGCGGTCAATATCGCAGAGGGCGATGACCTGCGTGCGTTTATCCTGAAGATAGGCGGGAATATGCGCGGCGTTGGCAATGCCGCCGATGCCGATAATGCCGATTTTTACCGTATCCATAAGCCAATTTCCTTTCACTATGGTTTATACACAGAAATTATAGCATACAATTCTTGAAATGTAAACAAAAACTCCCCCAAAAAGCAACAGTTTTTTCAGAAAAAATACCGCGTTGTTTTTCGGATTTGGCAAATGCAATCGCTTTCCATAAAAAAGGAACCCCTGCGGATTCCTTTTTTCACAGACCTTTTATGATAATTTAGCATGGTCGATCAATTCAACGCAAAACGATTCGACTGCTTCATTCTCAAAGATCAGAATGCTGTTTTCACCGGCGCGCAGCAGCGGCGCGGGCACATACAGTGTTTGCTGAGGACCGGCCTTCGTCCAGTACCGCCCCAGATTGAAACCATTGATAAAGACCTGTCCGACCGAAAGCGTTTCAGTGGAAAGGAAAGTGTCTCGCGGCTCGTCAACAAAGAAGCTGCCCTGCAAAAAGCCGTGGACATCCGTTTTTTCCGGAAGGGTATCGGTCAAAACAGCCTTTTGTGGTTCCTCCATTTCCAGACAAAAGACTTCCCAGTCCATAATCAGCTTTATGCCGATCGTCACATTTTCAGAAATGCCCTTGCGGTCATGCAAAAACCTGCCGTAATTGACCCGGCCGAAATTTTCAACTAAAATTTCCAACAGGTTTTCATCCCGATCAAAATTCACCTTCAACTTTTTGCTTTCGTCATTGCGCCAGACTCTGCCGGCATACTTCCCGTTCACAAACACATACGCCAAATCGTGCGGTTTGTTGATGCTGATTTCATTTTCGCCATAGCGCGGCAGCCTTGTGCGGTACAGTATATACCCGTAATTCTGTCCGTACTGCTCCATGGTGCGCGTTTCCGTGCTGCAATGGCGAACGCCCATTACGGAAAGCTGGTCAAAAATGCTGCCGTACTGCGTCAGCTTCACTTTGCCGTATGAAACAGCCGGATTGGCGGGAACGGTGAGCTGCGGTGCTTTTTTGCCGGTATATTTTTCACAAAGCTCCCGGACGATCCAATATTTTTCCGTCGGTTCCCCCTGTTCGGTCAGCATACAGTCGTAATCATAGCTTGTCACATCGGGTTGAAATTCGGTGTCAGTATGATTTGCGCCGTTCATAAAACCAAAATTTGTACCGCCATGGAACATATACAGATTAAAGCTGGCGCCCGTCTGAAGCAATGCTTCAAAAGCGCGGCGGAATTCTTCCGCCGATCTGCCGCTGTGCGCCTCTCCCCAGTGATCGTACCAGCCGCCCCAAAATTCACCAACCATCAAAGGAAGCTGCGGCTGCATCTGACGGATATCCCGGAACATCTCGTCCATATTTTCGCTGAAAAAGTTTACGGTTTTGAATTCTTCCGGCAAGGTACCGGTAAACAAAAAATAATTGGTTTCTCCATCTGAAGTAAACAGCGGCACATCAACGCCGTTCTCCCGCAGCTGTGTCGCCAGAAAACGCAGATACTCCCTGTCGCTGCCATAACTGCCGTATTCATTCTCGATCTGCATCATGATAACAGGGCCGCCCCTGGTACACTGCAAAGAAGCCAGGCGGGGAATCAGCTGTCGGTAATAAGCGCGAATTTTATCCAAATACACCGGGTCGGAGGTGCGCAGGGCAATGGTCGGTTCGCGCAGCAGCCATGCGGGAAATCCGCCGAATTCCCATTCCGCACAAATATACGGACTGGGACGCACGATCACCTTCAGCCCCTTTTCGCCTGCCATTCGGATAAATTTTTCGATATCGCAAATTCCGTCGAAGCAAAATTCACCTTCTCTTTTTTCGTGCATATTCCATGCAACATATGTTTCAACGGTATTTAACCCGGCGGCTTTCAGTTTTTCCAGACGGTCGTCCCAGCATTCGGGAAGCGTGCGGAAATAATGAATCGCCCCGGACATAATACGAAACGGTTCCCCATCAAGGAAAAAACCGTCTTTTTTGATTTCAAAAACACTCACTGCTTCTGCCTCCAACCTGTTTTTGTGTGCTTGTCAGACAGTCCGATTATAGGGGATATCCCGTGGGAAGTCAAGACGGTTTTTTCAAAAAAAAGGATATGTGTCTGATTACAGCGAAACGGAAAAATTTTGGAAAAACAGTAGACAAATAAAAAAATCGGTGGTATAATACTGCACGGAGACATAGCTCAGCTGGTTAGAGTGTTGCGTTCACATCGCAAAGGTCGAGGGTTCGAGTCCCTCTGTCTCTACCAAAGCAAGCCGATTCCTTTTCTGCAAAGGGATCGGCTTTTTCTTTTTATAAAAATCCTGTTGTCTTTGACACTTTATCCACGCTATGTTATACTGGTTCCGTGAAAGAGGCTGTTTTCAGAAAAGAGGGGCTGTTGATTGACAAGGGAAGATGAAATCCTACCGCGCGCGCTTGACGCCCTCGTCCGGTGGTACCGCGAAAACCAACGCCCCCTGCCGTGGCGTCAGGATCATACGCCTTATCATATCTGGCTGTCGGAGATCATGCTACAGCAAACCCGGGTGGAGACTGTCAAACCCTATTACGAGCGTTTTCTGAAAGAGCTGCCGACGGTAGAAGCGCTGGCACGCATCCCCGACGACCGTCTGATGAAGTTATGGGAGGGGCTCGGCTATTACAGCCGGGCACGGAATCTGAAAAAAGCCGCGATTTGTCTTTGTGAATCTTATAGCGGCGAGCTTCCCGCAGACTATGAAGCGCTGAAAAAGCTGCCCGGCATCGGTCCTTATACAGCAGGTGCCATCGCATCCATTGCTTTCGGTTTACCGGAACCGGCGGTCGATGGCAATGTGCTGCGCATCGTGACCCGGCTGCTTGCCGATGATGCCGATATTACCCAGACAAAAACGAAAGAGGAAGTCACGCGGCGGCTTCGTCAATATTATCCGGCAGGGAAAAACGCAGCCGATTTGACCCAGGGCTTTATGGAATTGGGGCAAACCCTTTGTGTTCCCAACGGAACGCCCCTATGCGCAAGTTGTCCAGCAGGGCGGTTATGTCTGGCAAGTCTTCGAGGTGAAACCGATCGTTTTCCACATCGCAGTTCCAAAAAAGAACGAAAAATAGAAGACCGAACGGTTTTTCTGCTGCGCTGCGGAGAGGAATACGCCCTGTGCCGCCGCCCGGACAAAGGACTTTTGGCGGGACTGTGGGAACTGCCGAATACAACAGGACAACTGACCCCCCAACAGGCACAGCAATATCTGACTTCTTTCGGCGTTGTTCCTGACTCCCTGACCCCCATCGGTGACGCCGTCCATATTTTCACGCATGTACAATGGCAGATGACCGGCTATGCCGCTGTTGTCCCGGAAAAGAACCTGAATTTTATTTGGAAAAGCAAAGAGCAGATCCGTTCCGACTGCGCGCTTCCCTCCGCTTTCCGCTTTTACAGCCGGCAAATTTTCGATCCGGCGGAAGAAAAACCATAATAAATAAGAAAAAGAAGGCAGGATTATCCGAATCTCTGCCTTCTTTTTTATTCATAAACCTTGATATTCTTCAAATGCGGCGCGCCACGGGACTGCTCGATATTCAAAATCAACGCATCGGTATTTACCGAAAATTCGCAGAACTTGCCGCTGCCGATTACTGTTCCTTCATAGATTTTTTTGGGCGAAGCGGGATCTGCCGCATCATAAAGCGCAAAGGCTTCTACCCGTTGGCTGAACCGCAGTTCTTCTTCGATCGTCAAAAGTGAAATTCGTCTTTTTTCAGGGAAACGCAGATAGACCGCGTGCTCCTTTTCCCCGAAGGCGGCGCCCGTCTCATCCCGCAATTCCGGTGCATCCCGCAGCGAACCGTCCATTGAACGAACGGCGCAGGTGAAATCCGTTACAGGCTTGTCAAAAAGCTCCTGTATCTCTCTGGTAAAGGTCTGCAAAATTTTGATTTCCCGCTGCCCGATCCTGCCATGGTTGTCGGGCGGTACATTTAACAGAAGCAAGGCATTGCCGCCAACCGTATTTCGATAAATGCGGGCGATCTCTTCGCCGGTGCGCTGTTTTTTCCCCTCATAGTACCGATCGTCATGCCAAAACCAGCCAAGATTAACCGATACATCGCACTCTGCGGGACTGAAACGATACGCATCGAACTGTTGAAGCAGCTCCCGGCTACCCAGATCCTGCTGTTCCGATTTCAGCGTTTGAATCGACGCGCCCTGATCGTCGGTCTGCTGCGACTCTTTGGCGACCTGCTCCGCAGTCACAATAGGCGCAGGCACGACGCTCCATTCGCTTTGCCGCACACGGCCGCCCTCGTTGCCGATCCAGCGCACATCCGGCCCGCAGATCGACAAAACGGCATGAGGCTGCAATTGCCGTAAAAGCGCCTGATAGCGAGCGAAGTCATACACCTGTTTTTTCCCGTTCTTTCCTTCGCCGCAAGCGCCGTCGAACCAGAAAGAAAAAATTTCTCCGTAATTCTCCGCCAGTTCAGTCAGCTGCCGCACATAAAAATCATTATAGGCGTCGCTGCCATAGGTTTTTTCGTGCCGATCCCAGGGCGAAAGATAAATGCCCAGCTTTAAATGATATTTTTTACAGCTTTCTGCCAGCATTCTGACAATATCCCTGCCGAACGGGCTGTTCATCACATTGTAGTCGGTGGTTTTGGTATCCCAAAGGCAAAACCCGTCATGATGCTTGGCTGTCAAAATGATTCCGGCGCTGCCTGTTGCCTTCATTACCTCGCACCACTGATCGGTGTCCAGCTGATCCGGGTGAAAGACCGCAGGGGAAACCGTTCCGTCTCCCCATTCCTGCCCGGTCATGGTATTCAGACCAAAATGAATGAAGTTATAATACTTGCGCCTGATATGCTCATATTGGCGGGCAGAGGGAACAACGGATGTGATTTTTTCCACAAACGCACCGTCTTTTTCATATCCTCTGTTATCACCGCACCAGGTATGTTCAAACACTGGCAACACCCATTTCCTTTGTTTTCTATTTGCAAGTCGCGTTGATAAACTCCGGCAATTCTTTGGAATAAAGAATTTTCTGCTGGCTGTACAATCCAAAATAACCAGAAAGCATATAGCTGACTGCCGCTCCGATCAGATACCAGAGCAGCCCTTCGCCGCCGAAAAGTTCCCATCCCAAAACAATGGAAGTCAACGGACAATTCGTCACACCGCAGAACAGCGACAGCAACCCAATGGCAGCCGAAAAAGAAGGATGCAGCCGTAAAAGTTTTCCTGCCGTACAGCCAAAAGTAGAGCCGATATAAAAAGTAGGAACGATCTCGCCGCCTTTAAAACCCGCTTCCAGCGTCAGAGCCGTAAACAGTATTTTCACCAGAAAGGCATAAGGGATCGTCTGCCCTTCCATGGCGCGTTCGATTACATCCATACCCGCGCCGTTAAAGGGAAAAGAATCCGTCACGAGATAAAACACAAAAGACAGCACAAGCACCGCCGCGCCGCCTGCCGCCGCTTTGGCGTACGCATTATGAAACAATTTGTCATATCCGCGAGCAGTCAATTTCAAGATCACGCAAAATAAAATGCTGACCAGGGCGCAAAGGGCGCTGAGTGCTCCGGTCTGTAAAGCGGGTAAAAGATGAAAATCCGGCATTCCCGCAACAGAAAAACGCTCCGGTGTCAAACCACAGAGAGAGGAAAGCGCAAAAGCAGTCAACGAGGCGGTGGCACACGGCACCAGTGCCGAATAATACATTGCCCCCACGCTGACGACTTCCATGGCAAATACCGTGGCGGTCAAAGGCGTGCCAAACAATGCGGTAAAACAGGCGCTCATACCCGCCATGGTCACGACATGAAGCTCTTTTTTATTCATTTTTACTGCTTTGCCAAGATTCTGCGCAATGCTGCCGCCCAATTGCAGCGCCGCGCCCTCCCGTCCGGCACTGCCGCCGAACAGATGCGTCAGCGCTGTGCCGACAAAAATCAGCGGCGCCATGCGAAAAGGCAACGGTTCCTCACTACGCACAGACAAAAGCACAAGGTTGGTACCGCGGCTGTTTCGCACACCGGCGCGATGATACAAGAAAACAATCAGCAGTCCGCACAGCGGCAAGCCCAAAATCAAATACGGGAATTGCCCGCGCAGCTCAGTTATCAAGCTCATCGCATAAGAAAATCCAACGCCGACAAGTCCGACAACGGCACCGATACCAACGCCGACCGCCGACCATTTCAAAAAAGAAAGAAAATAGGACAAAATGACCTTAGGTGATTTTTCTTGCATGGTCTTACGCAGCAGGGATCAGATACTGAGAAGAAACCCATCCGGTAAGCGATCCGTAGGTAATATACGCCCAGTCTCCATTGACGGCTGTAACCGTAACCACTGCATCTTTCGGCACCCTGCCGACCACCGGATGCTGTGTTCCCGCACCGGAGCGAATATTCAAGTCATCCTGTTGGGTAGCGACTTTGTAGGAACCGGGCGTCAGAGAACTGACAGAACCGGAAGTGGAGGGAGTAGAAGCCGCAGGCATTGTCGCAGAGGCCGCAGGCATTGTTGCAGAGGCACTTGACTGCGGTATGACTGCCGTTTGCGAAGATGTCATATCGCCATACAGACTTTCCTGCTGGCTCTGTGTTTCCACCGGGGATTTTTCCTCATCCGAACTTCTTCCGGTAAACAGCATAACCAAAAGCGCTACTGCCAAAACCACGATAATTACTGCCATGATGCTGACAATTGCAATCAAAACCGTATTGTTTTTCGTTTTGGGGGGCTGAGCAGGCGAATCATAGCTATACTGGGGCTCATTATAGCCGCCATTTGCTGCCGGCGGCATATCATAATTGCCGTTTTGATTGTCATCCCCGTAAGGATCTGCGCGATTGGCGCCGTTATATTCATTGTCCGGATAAGAGGTAACATATTCCTCCGCCTGTTCTGTAAGGGCTTCGCCGCAAACAGAACAGAACTTCGCCTGATCCGACACTTGCGCGCCGCAATATGGACATTTCATCGTAAAAACCTCGATTCTTCTGTGTATGGCTTCATTATAGGTCATCACCGTTGCGGTGTCAACGGTTTTCCAGCTTTCGTAAACATCTTGTTATTTCTTTCACTGCGGCTCCGTTTTTACAGACGCCGCACAAACCAACGGGAACAAACAAAAACCGCAAAGAACTTCCGACGAGGAATGTTCTTTGCGGCTGGGCGATATCGTTATGATTTTACCAAATACCATACATGGGGGTAGAGAACAAAGCAGTGAACAAACTGCCGAACAATACCCCGATAAGGGAACCGACCACCACGCTGATCGCCAGAAGGATCAAAACGGCGCGGAAGAAGTTTGCGCGGGCGGGATAGCTTTTATCGATCGCCCAGATGATGCTGAAAATCAGATTCACGACCGGGATACCCGTCAAAATGATCCACAAAATATAACTGCCCATCGAAGGGATTTTGGGCGCGGACTGCATATAAAAATAGTTATTCTGCGTATCGTTCTGCACAGGCGGTGTAAACCCGGCATTGGGCGTTTGGTAAAATGAAGCCGTTTGCGAAGAAGCCGTTTCGTTCACCGGCGCTTCCCCGGCCGTCTGCTGCGGCGCGCCGCAAGAAGTGCAAAAAGCAGTGCCGTTCGGCAGTTCCTTCCCGCATTTTTCACAAAACATAAAAATCCCACCTTCTCTGTAATAACAAAAATATGGATAAGTTCCCGGTTGGCACAGCAGGGGAAACTACAATCGTTCCCCTGTTTTTAATCCGTATACACAATCTGAACTTATAATGTTATCTTATCATTATATGCTTTATCTGTCAATATTTGCGGTTCATTCTCTTATTCAAAAAAAGAAGGGGCAGCCACAAAGGCGCGCCCCTTCTTCTCTTATTTCAAAAAGCCCTCGATAATTACTTCTTCGGCTTCTTCTTCGCTCATGCCGAAGGTCATCAATTTCAGAAGCTGATCGTTGTTGATTCTGCCGATCGCCGCTTCATGAACGACCTGCGCATCAGCATCATTGGCCTCGATGGCGGGAATGGAACTGATCTTTGCATGATCCATGATAATGGAATCACACTGCACATGCGCCCGGCACGGTGCATTGCCGATGGCTTTCGGATAAAAGACCTGCACCGATTCATCCCGTGCAACAGAACGGGAAACGATCTGAGCCGATGAACCCTCGCCGTCAAGAACGATCTCCACATCCGAACGAGCTGTCTGCTTTTCATGCGTCATCAGCCGCTCAAAAATCTGGATTTTTGCGCCTTTTTCCAGTTTTGCCTTGGTAACGCGCTCTGTAGACGAGACGCCCTTGATCTGCACGCTTTCCATTTCGCAATAAGCGTTTTCGCCCAAATACAACTCCGTAACCGGATTGAGGATTCGTTCGCCGGTTCCTTCACCTTCTCCGTAGTGCTTTTCCACATAGCGAACGCGTGCGTTTTTATCGATGAAGAAGCGGTGAATGCCGTCATGCTGCGTTGTTTCGCATCCGGAATTGTGGATGCCGCAGCCGGCAATAATCGTCACATCTGCGCCCTCACCGATATAAAAATCGTTATACACTTTATCGTTTAACCCGGTCTGGGTCAAAATGACCGGGATGTGCACTTCTTCTCCCGTTACACCGGGCATAACACGGATATCAATACCGGGCTTGTCCGTCTTGGGAATGATCTGAACATTTTCGGTGGAATGGCGATCCAGCGCCTTGCCGTCCTTTCGGATGTTGAAGGCGCCTACGGAAGGCACACCGTCCATGTCAGCAATGGTTTTCAATAAATCATAATCGATCTTTTGCATCTGTCAGCTCTCCTTTCCCCGGAAATGGCAGCCCTCAGAGAACTCGCCCATCAGTTTGGGGAATATTTCCTCGCGCGCCCCCTGCTCACGGATTCTGCCGTCCGCAATCACCACAATGCGATCTGCAAGCTGCATAATACGCTCCTGATGAGAAATAATGACGGTGCTGCGGCTGTTGTCACGGTTCATCGCCTTAAAGCTCTCAACCAGCATGGTAAAGCTCCACAAATCGATACCCGCTTCCGGCTCATCATAAATAGCCAGCTGCAAAGAGCGAGCCATCAGCGTTGCAATTTCAATTCGCTTGACCTCGCCGCCGGAAAGAGAAGTATCCACTTCCCGATTCAAATAATCCTTGGAGCAAAGCCCCACCGCTGTTAAATACGAACAGCACTCATCATCGGGCAGATCGCTGCCGTGCGCCAGACTCAACAAGCGGCGCACCGTCATGCCCTTAAAACGGGGCGGCTGCTGGAAAGCATAGCCGATACCCAGTTTTGCCCGCTCGTTAATGGGCAGATTCGTAATATCCGAGCCGTTGAAAATGATTTTACCTTCCGTTGGTGATTCCAGCCCCATAATCAGGCGGGCGAGCGTCGATTTGCCGCCGCCGTTCGGGCCCGTAATCACCAGAAATTCGCCGTCCGGAATGGTCAGATTGATATTATCCAAAATTCCGAGCTGCTTTTTATTTTCATCCTCAACGGAAAAAGAAAGATTTTGTAATTCTAACATAATGAAACTCCTTCCGTAAAGGGAACTATCTTCCCAAAACTATTATATATACAAAAACACGAAATAGCAATAGATAAAGCGAAGGGAAGAATGACAGGGTTTCTGGATTTTTTGGGAATTTTGAACAGCCGAAAGGCAATCTTTTTGTCACGAATGGAAAATATAAAAAAGTTTTTCATTTTTTTGCGTCAAAGTATTGCCATTTATTACCATATATGGTAGAATATGGTACATCCAAAGGAAAAAGAAAGGATGACAAAACCATGAGCGATCAAATCAGAATTTTATTGGCAGAAGATGCCAGCGAATTTGGCAGAGAATGTGCCGCAGCCCTGCGCGGCTACGGATATGAGGTTCTGCTTTGCCCGAAAGACGGGAACGAGGTGCTGTCTGCCCTCCGGACGCAGAAACCGGATGTACTGCTGATGGATGCTTTTATGGCGCGGCTGGATGCGCTGGGCGTCCTGAAACTGATCAACAGCAATGAGCTTCCGAAAAAACCGGTGGTCTTTCTGCTGTCCAGCATTGACAATCCGGCTTTTGAACAGGAAGTCCTGCACGCCGGCGCCAGTTATTATTTCTTAAAGCCGGTTGATATGAACCTGCTGGTGGAGCGGATCATTCAATTTACCGGAAAAATGAACCGCACCGGGCATATACCGGTACAACCGGGCAATGATCTGGATTTGGAGTTGATTGTTTCGGATATTATGCACCAAATCGGCGTTCCGGCTCATATTAAAGGCTACCAGTATCTGCGCAGTGCCATCATTCTTTCGGTCAACTCACCGGAAATGATGAATTCGGTCACCAAAGTGCTGTATCCGACCGTTGCAAAGATGTACAAAACCACTGCCTCCCGGGTCGAGCGCGCCATTCGCCATGCCATTGAAGTGGCATGGGATCGCGGAGATGTGGATGTCCTCAGCGCTTATTTTGGTTATACGATTCAAAACACCCGCGGTAAGCCCACCAACAGCGAATTCATTGCCATGATAAGCGACAAACTGCGCCTTCGCTTAAAAGTCTCGTGATTTGAAGATATAAAAAAGCCTTCGGTCTGCCACCGAAGGCTTTTTTGTTCTGTTGTAAAAAATCCGTTTATTGAATCAGCTCCGGTAAATTTTCCAGAGCATTCCTGTTCAAGGAAAATAAAAGCGAACAAATCGCCCTTTCCTCTGCCTCATAACCGGAGCGGATCCATTGCAGGATCACCCCCGTGCTGCCATTCAGTAAATATGCGTCAATATACTGTTCTGAATGACCAGCAAAAGCCAGATCCGAATTTTGAATAAAGTGCATTCCCGCCTGCTGCATAAATCGTGCACGGAAAGCCGGATCTGCAGAGTCGATCAGCAGGGTACGAAAGGGTTTGTCGTTCTTTTTGATATACTGCAAAAAAGACAACAGGTATTTATGTGCGCCGACATCATTTTCGGTTCCAATCCGGCGCAGGTGCTCGCCGGTCGCCTCCAGCAGCTCGTCTTCAACTTCGGCAAGTAGCTGCTTCGGTTCGCTGTAATGAGCATAAAAAGTCGAACGATTCAGATCCGCCCGTTCGCAAAGCTCTCTTACAGAAATTTTGGTAATCATTCCCTTTTCACGCAAAAGATCCAAAAGGGCATTTTTTAACATCATTTTGGAAAGTCTGGTTCGCTGATTGTTTTTGGTATTCATTGCATTACCCCATCATTTTTATCCATAATGTCGGTTTGCCATCCATTATTTCAAGAACTGATGATTGCAAAACCAACATAGTGTCGGTATAATAAAAGTGTAATACAAATCCTGCCCCTTGTCAAGACAAAAAGAAGGAGGACAATCGCATGCAAATCCGCTTTTCCCGTACGCTGCCCGACTCTCACATCAAAAATACCGATGTGCAACGCAGTGAAAAATGGCTTGGCTATCTGATCGGTCCGGCAGGCGCACTATTGCTGAACGCCGTTCTTGCTACCTACCTCAATGTTTATTACACCGATGTTTTAAATCTGACATCGGTATGGGGCGGTGCATTTTTAACGATTTTTCCCATAATTTCCAAAATCATTGATGCCGTTACCAACATTATCATGGGCTATCTGATTGACCATACAAAAACGCCGCAGGGAAAAGCCCGGCCGTGGATTTTATTGTCAGCGCCCTTACTGACGATTACCGGGATCCTTCTGTTTACCGTACCGGCAGGCAGCGAAACAGTTCAGGTTTTTTGGATCATGATATCCTATAATTTGTTCTATTCCTTTGCCTTTACCATTTTTAATATGAGCCACAATTTGATGGTACCACTGTCCACAAGGAACACCCAGCAGAGAGGCTCTCTCTCTGTCTTCAACCAGATCGCGACCATTATGATGAGCGGCATTATCGTCGCCCTGATTTTTCCGATGGCAATCATGCCGGCACTTGGAGTTGACAAGAGCAAATGGATCACGACCATGTGCACGCTCTCCATTCTGGCACTGCCTCTGACCATACTGGAATACTTTTTCACCAAAGAACGCGTAACTTTGGAAGATGCAGACACCCCCAGGCAAACCACCCCCTATAAAACGATGATAAAAGCGATTTTTTCCGACCGGTACATGGTATTGATTCTTCTCTACTTTTTGATCTATACCGTAGGCACGCAATTTAAAAATCTGGGATTGGTCTATTTTTGCAACTATGTTTTGGGAACATACAACGACGGCATCACACAGACCCTGATTTCTGTAGTCGGCGGTATACCGATGGGGATTGGCATTTTCGCTGTATGGCCTCTTGCAAAAAAGTTCGGCAAGCGCAATCTCACCATGGCTGGTTTTGTTCTGTATGCGATTGGCAGCCTGATTTGCTGGATCTTCCCGACAAACCTTGTAATTGTCATTATCGGTCAGTTTATTAAAAATATTGGCGGTTTGCCCTGTTCCTATGTTTTCATGGCGCTGTTTGCCGATGTACTCGATCACATGGAATGGAAAAATCACTTTCGCTGCGACGGCGTTGCCATGTCAATCTATAACACCATCGCCGTGGCAAGCACAGGAATCGTAACCGGACTGTTCAATCTGCTGCTTGCCAAAACCGGCTATGTCGCGCCCTATTATGATGCGGCTGGACAGCTTATCGCCGTTCAAAGCGATGCGGTAAAAAGTGCCATTACCTTTTCATTTGTCGGGCTGGAAACCATAACAGCCGTTATTCTTGTCATTATTCTGGCCTTTATCCCTGTTGAAAAATTCATTCAAAAAGAACAGGAAGAAATCAAAGCTCGAAAGGAAAAAGGAAAGGATCTTTCTGTTAGAGAATCCTGAAACAGAAAAGCGTTAGCTGTAAAAAAATAAAACCATGCCGAAAACGACCGAAGCTTCCTGCTTTCTGTTTCCGGCTCCCCTTTCGTTCAGGCATTGACAACCTGCTGAGGTGATAAAATGATAGCAATCAACTTAAAAACAGAATATTTAAAAAATCCATTGGGAATCGACAAACCCAACCCCAGACTGTTCTGGAACTGCGAAGGCGGCAAAAAACAGACAGCTTATCAAATATGGGCAGAAGGAGAAGACGGCACCCTGCTGTGGGACAGCGGAAAAGTAATCAGCAGCCGTATGTGTGCCATCCGGTATCCACTGAATCTGACTTCCCGGACTCGGGTTCTCTGGCGAGTAAAGCTGTGGGATGAAACCGATCAGCCAGGCGAATGGTCCGAATCAGCATTTTTTGAAATGGGACTTTTGAAAAAAAATGAATGGCAGGCAAAATGGATAACGGCAAATCATACCGTAAACAAAAAGAACCGCTATCCTGTTGACTGTTTTCATAAAGAATTCACCGTCAAGGGATCGGTACGGCGCGCCCGGCTGTATATGACCGCCTGTGGGATGTACCGGGCGGTAATCAACGGTCAGGATGTCGCCATGCCGCTGGCACCAGGCATTACGGATTACCGTAAACGAGTGCAGTACCAGACTTATGACATCACCGCTCTTCTTCGGGAAAATAACACCATGGAAGCGTTTCTTGCCGACGGCTGGTATCGGGGAAGCTGCGGCGCATGGGGACTGCGCAACCAATACGGTACCGAAACAAAGCTACTGGCACAGCTGGAAATTCTTTATGAAAACGGCGAACAGCAAACCATTTTTTCGGACGGAAGCTGGCAATGGTCCGATGACGGTCCGGTTCGTTTTGCCGACAACAAAGACGGTGAGATCGTCGATGCCAGAATGTGTCCCTCTTACAAAGACCATGCAAAAGAAACCAGTCATCCTGTCACGCCGGTCTGTTCAAACAATGTGCCCATTGCGGAAGGAGAACGCTTTCACGGGCAGATGCACACAACGCCAAGCGGGAAAAAGATCCTTGATTTCAAGCAAAACATGGCGGGCTATATTTCTTTTCACATAAACGCAAAGGAGGGACAAAAAATCACGCTTCGTTTCGGCGAACTGCTTGAAAATGGAGAACTGACGCTCAAAAACATTCAATGTGCAACCAAAAAACGCGCAACGCCGCTGCAAAAGGTGGAATACACCTGTAAAGACGGAAGCAATTTCTATCAAACCCACTTTGCGATTTTTGGTTTTCAATATGTGGAAATCGATACGGAAATAGATGTGAACGCCGAAGATTTTACGGCAATCGCCGTCTATTCCCAAATGGAAGAAACCGGTTTTTTCTCAAGCTCAAACGAACTTCTCAATAAATTTGTCGAAGCGACAAAATGGTCAACCAAAAGCAACAGCGCCGATCTGCCCACCGACTGTCCCACGCGTGAACGCCACGGCTGGCTGGGCGATGCGCAAATATTCTGCGCTTCCGCGTGCTATTTATTTGATTACATCGCTTTTGCCGAAAAATTTGAAAACGATATTTGCGACGCACAGCATCAAAACGGCAATTATCCCCAGATCGTTCCGACCGGCGGCGTTGACTTTTATATGAAAGTAATGGACGGTTCACCCGGCTGGTCGGATGCAGGCGTTTTCATTCCCTACCGCCTGTACAAGCAATACAATGATCTTGACGAACTGCGGGAAAAATACCCCTCCATGCGCCGTTTTGCAGAATATAAAATCAAAACCATCGGCAAACATTACTTAACGGCGCTGCCAACTGGTGCCGGTTGGAAAGCATCTCGAAATATCGCCAACTACGGGCAATCTTACGGAGAGTGGGCTGAACCCACAGATGTCAAAGCCTTTGCGATTTCTGATTTTATTTGTCCGCATCCCGAAGAAACAACGGCGTATATTGTCTATATGCTGCACTGCATGGCGGAAATAGCGGAGCTGCTGGGAGAAAAAGAAGATCAAAAACACTTTCTGCAACATGCCGAAAGAGCAAAAAAAGGCTATCAGGCGCTGATTGCAACAAAAAAGCATACGCTCGATACGGATCGGCAGGCAAAACTTGTACGGCCGCTGGCCTTCGGATTGCTGAACAAAGACCAAACGAAATATGCCCAAAAGCGATTGATCCAAGCGCTGGATCGATACGGATGGCGGCTCGGCACCGGCTTTTTATCCACGCCGCTGATTTTGGATGTTCTGACAGATATCGATCCGGAATACGCTTACCGGCTGCTGGAAAATGAAGAGATGCCAGGTTGGCTGTTTATGACAAAAAGGGGATCGACCACGATATGGGAATCATGGGAAGGCACCGAGGCACAGGGCGGTATCGCTTCGTTAAACCACTATTCCAAAGGTGCCGTCTGTGAATGGCTGTTCCGTCGAATGTGCGGAATTCAAGTGGACGGAGAAAATCATTTTCGGCTCTCCCCGCTCCCCGGCGGACATTTTACCTTTGCAAAAGCAGCATACAAAAGCCTTTTCGGCACCATCAAAAGCGGATGGGAAAAGGTCGAAGATAAGTACCGCTTTACCTTTTCGATTCCCGCCAACTGCACGGCAGAGCTTATCCTGCCGGACGGCTCCCGCCATACCCTTCGCGCCGGCGAACATACCTTTTGCATCCCGCTTATGAAAAAGCCCGGCGTTCAGTTGCATGAATAAAAAACCTGTGCTACAATAATCAAAATGCACAAAAGTGAGGGAAATGCCATGAAAGATATCTTATCTGCACCGTTTATGACAAAAATGTGCGAAACTGCGGCTAACATGTATCGTCTCGGCTGGGATGAACGCAACGGCGGCAACATCAGCCTGCTATTGACCGAAGAGGAAGTCGCGCCCTATTTGGACACGACCCAATCGATACGGGTAATCCCGACCGGCTTTCCGGCGAAAGAGCTTGCCGGCAAACTTTTTCTGGTCACCGGCACAGGCAAGTATTTCAAAAATGTCCAAAGCGACCCTGCCAATCAACTGGGCATCATCCGCATAACAGGCGATGGAGAAGCCGCAGAACTGCTCTGGGGCTGGGAAGACGGCGGCAAATTTACAAGCGAACTGCCTGCACATTTAATGAGCCATCGCGCGCGTCTTGCCGTGGATCCCGAAAACCGGGTCATCATGCACAGTCACCCAACCTATACCCTGGCCATGAACTATGTCCATCCGCTGGATGAAAAGCAGTTCACACACACTCTCTGGCAAATGTGTACGGAGTGCATCGTGGTTTTCCCAGACGGGATCGGTGTGCTGCCGTGGATGCTCTGCGGAACCAATGAGATCGGAGAAGCCACCGCTGAAAAAATGCGGGAATTCCGTCTGGTGGTCTGGGGAATGCACGGCATTTACGGCGCCGGCAAAACCCTGGATGAAGCGTTCGGACTGATCGAAACGGTGGAAAAAGCGGCGCAGATTTATATGCTGACCGCGCATCTGCCGCGCATCAATACCATACAGGATCATGAACTGCGCGCACTTGCTGAATCTTTCGGCGTTGCATACCGAAAAGATTTTTTAAGCGAATAAACAGCAAAAAGAAAGCCGGATGAAAA
>CALWIU010000070.1 GCA_944380845.1 uncultured Clostridia bacterium
ATTACAGCCGATGGACGCGTAAAGCGCGCATCGCATTGAGGACTGCCAGCACCATCACACCGACATCGGCAAAAATGGCGAACCACATATTGGTAATACCAAAGGCGCCGAGAACCAGACAGGCGAATTTAACCAGCAGGGCGAAGGAAATATTTTCATAAACGATTCGCAGACACTTGCGGGAAATTTTGATGGCTTTCGCGATTTTTTTCGGATCATCGTCCATCAGTACCACATCTGCGGCTTCGATGGCAGCGTCGGCCCCCATTGCTCCCATCGCGATGCCGATATCCGCTCGGGTCAGAACCGGCGCATCGTTGATGCCGTCGCCGACGAAGGCCAATTTATCCTTTTGCGGTTTTTTGGAAAGCAGATCTTCAACTTTTGCCACTTTATCGGCGGGCAGCAATTCGCTGTAGGCTTCGTCAACAGCAAGTTCTTTTGCAACGGAATCCGCAACCTTTTTTTTGTCGCCGGTCAGCATAACCGTTTTTTGTATTCCAGCCTGTTTCAGATCACGAATGGCTTCGGCACTGGTTGTTTTGACAACATCGGAAATTAAAATATGGCCGGCGTAGCTGCCGTTGACCGCCATATGAACAATGGTGCCAACGCTGGAACAGTCTTGGTACTTGATGGAAAGAGCGCGCATCAGTTTTTCATTTCCTGCTGCAACAGGTACGCCGTCAATTTTTGCGGTTACACCCTGTCCGCTGATCTCGTGGATATCGCTTACCCGACTGCGATCCAGTTTTTTGCCATAGGCATTCTGTAAACTTTTGCTGATAGGATGAGAGGAAGCGCTTTCCGCCAGCGCCGCATATTCCAGAAGTTTTTCTTTTGTATAGGGGCTGTGATGAACTGCCTGTACTTCAAAAACGCCACGGGTCAGCGTCCCTGTTTTATCAAAAACGACGGTGGAGGTTTTCGATAGCGTTTCCATATAATTAGAGCCTTTGATTAAAATGCCTTCTTTTCCTGCTCCGCCGATACCGGCAAAAAAGGAAAGCGGAATGCTGATTACCAGTGCACAGGGACAGCTAATGACCAAAAAGGTCAGCGCGCGGTAAATCCAATTGCCCCAGTTTGCGGGATTTTGTAAAATCAGCAGATTCACAAGGGGCGGCAGCACGGCCAATGCCAGAGCGGATATGCAAACGGCAGGGGTATAGTAGCGGGCAAACTTGGCAATAAAATCTTCGGAATGAGATTTCCGTGAAGAGGCATTTTCCACCAAATCCAAAATTTTGGAAACCGTTGATTCGCCGAATTCTTTAGCGGTTTGAATTTTTAAAACCCCGCTTAGGTTAACACAGCCGCTGACGACCTCATCACCGGTTTTTACTTCCCTTGGCAGGCTTTCGCCAGTCAGAGCCACGGTATTCAGCGCGGAATCTCCTTCGATGATCGTTCCGTCCAATGGAATTTTTTCACCGGGATTTACAACGATGATACTGCCGACGGGTACTTCATCCGGGGAAACTTTTTGTATCTGCCCGTTCGCAAAAAGGTTCGCGGAATCCGGGCGAATGTCCATCAAATCTGAAATATTGCGGCGGCTTTTGCCGACTGCATAGCGCTGGAACCACTCACCAATCTGATAAAACAGCATGACCGCGATGGATTCCAAATATTCACCGTTTTCTATGATGGCAAGAACCAATGCACCGACCGTCGCAACTGCCATCAGAAAATTTTCATCAAACACTCTGCCGTGAAGAATTCCCCGAATGGCTTTTTTCAGGATATCATAGCCGATCAGCAAATAAATGACAAGGTATGCTGCAAGTCGCAGATACCGTCCCGCAGAAGGGAAGAAAATGCTGTCCAGACGGTTGAACATTTCCGCTGAAATAAACTGTAAAATCAGCAAAAAAATGGTAGTCAGTAAAATACGCACAAGCATGATCTTTTGCTTTTTGGGAATGCCGCTTGTCTTTTTTCTGCTGTAGATCAGCAGTCCTGTGCTTAGAAGCAGCAAAGCAAGCAGCAAACCGTTGATAATCCAATGTTGCATACCCGTTCCTTCTTTCACGCTTTCAATGATTGGTTACTGATAGATTTCACAGTCCGGCTCGACGCGTTTGCAGGCCTTTGTGACAGCGCGCATGATTTTCTTTTCCTCCTGACCTTCCTCAAATTCCAAAATCATTTTTTGCGTCATAAAATTGACCACCGCGTTTTTAATACCCTCGGTTTTGCGTGCGGCTTCTTCCATTAAATTGGCGCAGTTCGCGCAGTCAACATCAATATGATAAGTCTTTTTCATCGTATATACACCCTTTCGGATTAAATTAACAATTAAGCACTTGTTTAATCGTTACACTTGCAGTATAATCAGTTTGCTATCGGATGTCAACGATTTTTTCTTACTACCTTCCGAATGCGCGAAAAGCATTTATGTTCGGGCGAAAAAATGAAAAGAAGGAGACTGCGTCAAAATGAATCAGGAAGTCAGCCGGGTGCTGCCGCATCAGCACGGTAACGCTCTGCCAGAGGGAATTGAAACAGAAATCGGAAAAACAGAGCATTTCCGTCTGATTGCCGATGTGTTCCGTCAGGTCGGCGATCCGACCAGAGTGCGCATTTTCTGGCTGCTCTGTCATTGCGAAGAATGCGTAACCAATATTGCCGCTCTTTTAGCGATGAGCGGTCCGGCTGTGTCTCATCATTTGCGATCGCTGAAGGATGCGCGGCTGTTGGTTGCCCGGCGGGAAGGCAAAGAGGTATACTACCGTGCATCGGACAGTCGGGAAAGCCTGCTTCTTCACCAGATGATCGAACAGGTCATGCAGATCGCTTGCCCGAAATAAGGAGAATCAGTATGAAAACGGACGAAAACAATACGAGCGTCAGCAAACGGCTTCTTTTGTTTCCCGGGGTGTCGCTTTCCTATTTGGAGCTTTCCTGTCAGGACAAAATTTGTTATTCTCACCCGGAGGATAAAAAAACACTGGTTCTGCAATACTGTGCAGCCGGGCATATGGATTGGCAGATGACCGATGGTACGCACTTGTATCTTGGCGCAAAAGATTATGCTGTTTACACCATGGGCGACTGTGCCCATTCACAGGTGCGGCTTCCGAATGGATTTTTCAGAGGATTCCTTTTGTTCTTTCAGGAGGAAATACTGGCGAAAAATCCGCTGCCGGTTCTTTCGGAAAGCGGCGTCGATACCCAGCAGCTTTTCCGCAAATTCAGCAGATCCGATTTGCCGGTATCTTTTACGGGCAGTGAGGACAGCGAAGCGATTTTCCGTTATTTCTATTCTGAAAGCGCGCCGTCTGCTTATCAGAGACTCAAAGCACTGGAAACCATTTTGTATCTGCAATCTCTGCCCTTGAAGGAAAAAAACCGGATGAGTGAATACCAGACCAGACAGGTTGAGATTGTTCGTGCGGTTCACGCAAGGTTACTGGAGGACCTTTCCAAACGATATACCATAGAAGAATTGGCAAAGGAATATTTGATGAATCCAACGACGCTGAAATCGGTTTTTAAAAAGGTTTACGGCTTGTCTCTGGCTGCGCATATGAAAGAGCATCGAATGGAACAGGCGGCAAAGCTGCTTTGCGAGACAGATTACAGCATCTCTGAAATTGCCCATGCCGTTGGGTATGACAGTCAAAGTAAGTTCGCATCGGCATTTGAAAAGGAATTTCACTGTCTGCCTACCGTTTATCGTAAAAACGGTGGTGTGTGGAAAGAATAAATCATGGGGCTGTCGCAAACTGGATTCATCCAAGAGCGGCAGTCCTTTTTTTGAGTTAAAAGAAAAAAAAAAAAAAAAACACCGTTCCGATCGGTCGGTGTTGGGTATAGATGTACAGAGGTCGGTCAGAATCGGCCTCTTTTTGCTTTGATATTCCGTTCGTTTTCTGTCGTTATGCTGTCATTTTTTCAAATAATGAC
>CALWIU010000071.1 GCA_944380845.1 uncultured Clostridia bacterium
GTCTCATACACGACAATGGAACCGCGCTCTCTGGTAACGATTTCGCCCCGGTACGGCTCATACCCATGGAACAGGTTGTTCATTACGCCGTATCCATTGGTATCGGTCAAAAATTCCGAGCGATAACCAATCAACCCCCTTGCGGGAATCTTGAATTCCAGATGGCTTGTACCGCCGTTGCGCGTTCCCATATTTTCCAATTCGCCGCGGCGCGAACCGATTTTTTCCATAACTGCACCGACATATTCTTCAGGAACTTCCACGATCAGCAATTCCATTGGTTCAAGCAGCTCGCCGTTCTTTCCGCGCTTCATAATGACTTGCGGGCGGGAAACCTGAAATTCGTAGCCTTCCCGGCGCATGGTTTCAATTAAAATGGAAAGATGCAGTTCGCCTCTTCCCGCAACACGGAAAGTATCGGTTGAATCGGTTTCCTCCACACGCATGCTGACATTTGTTTCGACTTCTTTAAACAGGCGCGCACGCAAATTACGCGAAGTAACGAATTTCCCTTCTCTACCGGCAAAGGGACTGTCGTTAACCAAAAAGTTCATCACAATGGTCGGCTCATCGATCTTAACAAACGGAAGCGGCTCGACACATTCAGGGGCGCAAACGGTTTCACCGACATTCAGATCCGTAATACCGGAGACCGCAATTAAATCCCCCATTTTTGCCTCCTGTACCTCGACGCGCTTCAAGCCGTCATACTGATACAGACGAGACACCTTAACATTTTCCGTCGTGCCGTCCGTGCGGCAAAGCACAGCCTGCTGACCGGCATGAATTACGCCGCGTTCCACTCGTCCGCCGCCGATTCTGCCGACATAATCGTCATAATCCAAAGTGGAAAACAACACCTGTAAAGGCGCATCGATTTCCCCTTCGGGCGGATCGATGTTTTTCAAAATCGATTCAAAGAGCGGACGCATATCCCCGCTTCTGTCATCGGGGTTCAAAGAAGCATAGCCATCACGCGCCGAAGCGTAAACAACCGGAAAATCCAGCTGATCTTCTTGGGCACCCAAATCGATGAACAAATCCAAAACCTCATCCACCACTTCGGCAGGACGGGCGCCGGGCCGGTCGATTTTGTTAATTACCACAATGGCTTTCTTGTGCGCATCTAACGCTTTTCCCAGGACAAAACGCGTTTGCGGCATGCAGCCTTCAAAAGCATCGACCAAAAGCAAAACGCCGTCAACCATCTGCATAATGCGTTCCACTTCACCGCCGAAATCGGCATGGCCGGGGGTGTCCACAATGTTGATCTTCACTCCCTTGTAGTGAACCGCTGTATTTTTCGACAGGATCGTAATGCCGCGTTCCCTTTCCAGATCATTGGAATCCATTACCCGTTCGGCAACCTGTTCATTGGCACGGAAAATGCCGCTCTGTTTCAAAAGTTCATCCACCAGTGTGGTTTTACCATGATCGACATGAGCGATGATGGCAATATTTCTCAAATCTTCTCGTTTCACGACACAATCACCTTATCTTACTTTTCTACAATCTTATATTTTATCACGCCTTGTCCATTCTCGCAACAGAAAAACGCAGCCTCACACTTTTTCAGAAGAATAGACAAAAAACCACTTTTCTCCGCCCTTGCTTTTTTTGAGATGCTGTGGTATAGTCGTATCCGGAGGGATTCCGATGAAGCAAACCGATATTGACCGCATCAACGAGCTGTACCATCTTTCACAGGTACGAGAGCTGACCGACGCGGAAAAACAGGAACAGCAGCGGCTGCGCAAAGCATATGCCGATGCGTTTCGCGCATCATTGCGCGCACAATTAGACAACAGTATCATTGTGCGTCCGGACGGATCAAAAGAGGCCGTGCGCGACCGCAGAAAACAAAAATAAAGAGGGAATGAATATGATAACCAAAATTACCGAAAGCAATTTCAAGCAGGAAGTGCTGCTTTCCGACAAACGAACCGTTCTGGATTTTTATGCCGACTGGTGTGGTCCCTGTCAGATGCTCTCGCCCCTTATGGATAAGCTGGCGCAAGCACATCCTGAATGGAAATTCTGCAAGACCGATGTAGATGAAGCGCCATTACTTGCGACCCGGTTTGGCGTCAGCGTTATTCCGACTGTTGCGGTTTTTAACGCAGGCGAGCTTTTAGACACCTTTACCGGGTATCAGGAAGAACCGGAAATTGAAAACTTTATCCGAAACGCATAAGGAGGAATACCCGTGAAAGTCCGCTACAATGAGAACGCCGAGATCGTTAAAACGGTCAAAGAGGGACTCAAGCGCCGCGGCGGCTATTGCCCCTGCCGCACCGGCACCTCTGAAGACATCAAATGTATGTGCAAGGAGTTCCGCGACCAGATCGCCGATCCCAATTTTGAAGGCTACTGCCACTGTATGTTGTATTATAAAGAAAAATAAAAAGCAAAGAACCGAACCGCATACACGGTTCGGTTCTTTTTTTATGACAAAAGATCGATTCCCTTTTCTGCCAGCTGACGGTATAACAGATTAAAATCACCTGTAACTGCGTTAAAACAAATGCCGTCCATACCACAGCTCAATGCACCGTCAATGTTTCTCTGAAGATCATCCACAAAAACACAGGATGAAGGCTCCAGATGAAATTTCTGCAAAAAAGCATTGTAAATTTCTTTTTCAGGTTTTAGAAGCTGATAGTCCGATGAAACAAAGGTTCCTGTAAAATACCGCAGCGCCGGGATATTCTTAGAATAAACGGCAAAATCTTTTCCCGCATTCGACAACAGATAAATCGAATATCCCCGTTCATACGCGCGCCGTACCAGTTCCTCTGATTGGGGGATCACAGGCATAAAGTCCAGTGCAAAGATATGATCCAACAGGATATTTTTGGCAACCTTTGCCAAATGTTCCGGCAAGGAAGCAATCAAGGGCAAAAACTCGGTTTTTTGCGCCGTACCGCGATCCAGCTTTTGCCAGACATCTGAATCAAAAATCACTCGCTGAAACAGCGCTTGATCTGCCGGATCGTTTACGCCCTGATCCACTAAAACCCGCTTTGTATCAAAGCTGATCAGAACATTGCCCATATCTAAGACCAGAACTTTTTTTATTATCACTGCACGCTCTCCACAAACCGAACGACATCGCCCACGCTTTTAAAACCTTCCAGTTCATTATCGGGAATATCGATGTCAAATTCATCCTCAATACTCATGGCAAGATCCACTGCATCGATGCTGTCGATATCAAGATCCTCCATCGTAGAATCCATCGTGATCTCCTCTTCAGGGATATCAAACTGATCGCAGATCATTTCTTTAATTCGCTCAAATACCACGAATATTCATCCTTTCCTCACTGATAAAGTTCTGCTGTGACTATAGAAATAGTATGTATTTTTTCCTGCTTTGTCAATAGGTTTTTTAAAAATTTACAGTCAATGAAAAAAATTTTTGAGCCGCTCGTACCGAACGGCTCAAAACGATAAATCAGATTTTTCTGCTCAATAAAAGCCTTATTTTCTGGAACTGCTAAACATATCAAAAATCGACTTTAAATCATCGTCATCCTCGCCGAGCCCTTTTGCAGAATCGGAGGTCTTGTCCTGTTTAACGGCATCAGCGCCCTTGGCGGTTTCAATTTTGTTTTCACTGTTGCCGAAGCCAGTCGCAATAACGGTAACATCCATTTCGTCTTCCAAATTGGGATCGATGGAAACACCGAAAATGATATTGGCATCGGGAGAAGCCTCATCATGCACCAGGCTGGATGCAATATCCACTTCATCCAAGGTCATGTCGGCAGAACCGGTGATATTGATAATGACGCCCTTCGCACCCTCGATGGTCGTTTCAAGCAGCGGGCTGGAAATCGCGGCTTTTGCAGCCTGTTCAGCACGCTCTTTGCCTGTTGCTTTGCCAACGCCCATATGCGCGTGACCGGCATCCTTCATGACGGAGGTAATATCGGCAAAGTCCAAATTGATGAGTCCGGGTACTTTGATCAAATCAGAAATACTGCGAACACCCTGACGCAGGATATCATCCGCTACATCAAAAGCGTTCAAAAGCGTGATTTTCTGATCGGTAACCAGTTTCAGGCGCTCGTTAGGGATCACGATCAGGCTGTCTACATGCTGCGCCAGTTCATTGATGCCGGCAATCGCCTGATCCATACGGTGTTTCCCTTCAAAGGCAAACGGCTTTGTGACGATACCGACAGTCAGAATGCCAGAATCCTTTGCCATCTGGGCAATGACAGGAGCTGCTCCGGTTCCGGTGCCGCCGCCCATACCGGCAGTAATAAATACCATATCCGCGCCCTTCAGAGCGTCTTTAATCGCGTCTTCACTTTCCTCGGCGGCCTTTTTGCCGACCTCCGGTCTGGCGCCGGCGCCCTGTCCGGAAGTGATTTTTTCACCTAACTGAATTTTATGAGTCGCTTTCGACTGTACCAGCACATGCTTGTCCGTATTAACCGCAATAAAATCTACGCCCTGAATCCCCGCATCTACCATGCGGTTGATCGCGTTTCCGCCGCCGCCGCCAACGCCGATGACCCGGATCTGGGTTACTTCTTCAAATTCATTGGAAATTTCAAAAGCCATTTTGCATCCTCCGTTTTTCTTGACTTCTATTCAAAACTTTGTAGCGGATCAAACCATATTTAAACAAAGTTATGATACCATGAATGGTATGGAATTGCAATATATATCTTCCCATAAAATGTAAAAATTTTTCATTATATTGTATTTATATTATATATAAGATCAAAAATAAGATAAATAACTGGTCTGAACCCCGCCGTTTTATCCTTCGGCAGTCAAAACCGTTGTATCAGCGACTGTTTCATTGCTTTCCTCATCCTGCTTGTCCTCGTCATTTTCATCGGACGCATCGTTTGTTTCGCCGGAGGGATCCGAAGTCGGCTCTCCCGTCCCGTCTGTAACCGCCACGGCAGTGGTATGCGTCACATCACGCACAAACGCTTCGTTGCCGTAAGACAGATCGATCAGTTTCATGTTTCCGACCGCGCTTTCCCCTTCACGAAGCATGATCTGCGAAGCAATGGCCAACTTGTTTTCCAGATTCTCGCTGTTGCCGAAGCTGAGGATAAAGGCATCATCAATGACCACGCGAATGTCATAAAGATCGGATAAATCCATCCCGGTTACCGTACCGATCGCCGCCTGATTGCATAAAGATGATAGTTCTAAAAACAAATAAAATTTTTCGTTTTCCATGGATTGCAGGGCATAACCGGGTTTTGTGGATATGTTTGTCAATCCCTTGACTTCGACACAGCCTTCAGGCAAAACCGTAGCGGGATACTCGACCACCTTCCCGCTCGCGTCAAACAAGACGAACCCGCCTGGAGCAGTCGTATAAAAGGCGGGGTTCGTTTCCGTAACGGTTAAAACAACTAAGCCGGAAAACTCCTTTTTCACTTCTACTGCGCCGATATACGGCAAGGAAGTAATGATCCGCTCTTCAACCTCTTTCCCATTGAGAAGCAAAAGCGGACTGCCCGCTTCAATCGCGCTGGCGTCGGCAATCTGGCGGTCTGTATAGCGGGTCGTCCCCTCTATGCGGATCCCGTCTGTCCGGAAAAAGACAAAAACAACAAGCACAGCAACACAAACCAGCGCCGCTGTCAGCAGAACCGCAAGAAAGGCTTTGTTCCAACGGCGTTTGTTCTTTTTGATATTTTCATTATGCCGCCGGATTCGTTCGTTTTTTGAGAGCGGTTCTTCCGGCGGCTTATTGCTCTTTTTCATTCCGATCACCGTCATTCACCCTTTGAATGTCCGCGCCAAGCGCTGACAATGTTTTACATATATCCTCATATCCACGCTCCATATGGCGGATTTCGCTGATTTCCGTTGTCCCTTTTGCGGCAAGCCCTGCTAACACCAGAGCAAATCCGCCTCTCAAATCCGGCGCGGATACCCGTGCGCCAGTCAGCATCGGAACACCCTGTACCACAGCGGTACGCCCCTCGACACGGATGTTCGCACCCATTCTGCCGAGTTCGCCGACATGCTTATAACGGCTCTCAAAAATGGTTTCAACAATCACCGTTGTTCCTTCTGCCACTGTCATCATTGCCATAATAGGCGCCTGCATATCCGTTGGAAAACCCGGATACGGCATGGTACGAATGCTTTTGACAGCTTTGAGGCGATTCGGTGCGCGAAGGGTCACAGTGTGCCCGCGAACCTCCACTTCGCAGCCGGAGTCTCTCAGGATCGGGAGCACAGGCCCGATGTGTGCGGGAATAATGTGTGAAAGCCGAACTTTGCCTTCCGTCATCGCAGCGGCAGCCAGATAACCGGCAGCAACAATTCGGTCGGGAATGACCGTATGCACACAACCTGTCAGTCGCTTCACGCCTTCAATGATGATTTCTCCGCTCCCCGCACCCTGTATGCGAGCGCCGGCGGCATTGAGAAAATCCGCAAGGTCGCTTATTTCCGGCTCACGCGCCGCATTAAAAAGTGTTGTCGTGCCTTCGGCTCGGCAAGCCGCCAAGAGAATATTTTCTGTCGCACCGACAGAGGGAAAAGAAAGTGTAATCTGCGTTCCTTTCAGTCCATTTGGACATTCACAAACAATCTTTCCGTGTTCTTCCAACACTTCAGCGCCGAATTTACGCATGGCGTCCAAATGCAGATCAATGGGTCTGAGGCCGATTTCACATCCGCCGGGAGCAAACATTTCCGCTCTGCCGAATCGTCCCAAAATTGCGCCTAAAAAAATGATGGAAGAGCGCATTTCATGCATGAGTTTTTCCGGAATCGGACTGCCGGCAGCGCTGGTACCGTCTACCGTACAGCAATGACCTTCACGCTTAACACGACATCCCAAATGCCGCAGGATGTTTACGGTAGCCTGCACATCAGTCAAGTCAGGACAATCATGAATTTCACAGACGCCATCTACCAATACCGTTGCCGCCAAAATCGGCAGCGCACTGTTCTTGGCTCCCTGCACGGGGATTTCCCCGAAAAGTTTGTTCTGCCCATTTATCACAAATTTCGCGCTCATTGATTTCCACTCCCTCATTGCGATTACGGTTCATCATATGAGCCGTTTCTCGCTGAGGTTACGGCAGAACTTTTATTTTTTTGCAAAAATGGAGGGAAAACCGGCAATTATATCTCGCTTTTATCGGTTTTTACCAAAGAAAGAATGACATCGCAGATTTGATCTTTCGCATCTGTGCGGGCAAGGCGGGCAGCATTTTCCCCAACGGTTTTCCGTCTTTCGGGATCCTTTATAAGAGAGCAAACCAGCTTTTTCACTCGATCCGGTTCTTGCTGCAATTCCTTCTCTTCCACGATAAACGCGGCGTCCTTTTCGACCAGTGCCATGGCATTATGATATTGGTGGTTTTCTGCCACATTGGGCGAAGGGATCAAAATAGCCGCTTTCCCCAGTGCTTCCAGCTCAGAAATCGAGGAAGCTCCCGCGCGGGAAATGACCAGATCCGCTGCTGCCAAACAATCAGCCATATCATATATGTATTCCCGCACATCATATCGCGGATCGGATAGATCAATACCGTTTTCTTTCAGTCTTTCCGGCACCCAGGCTCCGTATTGACCATAGCTGTGAATAAATCTTACGCCCGGCTCGTCCCTGAGAGACAGCATCAGATCCAGCGCAACCTCATTGATGGTCCGCGCTCCAAGGCTGCCACCCGCAGAAAAAATAACGGTTTGATTCCCGCAGCCCAGTTTGGCGCGCGCTTTTTCCCGATTGGCATTGATGATAGCTTCACGGATCGGCAGGCCGGTCACAATCGGCGGATTTTTACACTTCAAATACTCCGCTGCTTCCGGCAAAGCCAAAAGGACCCGATCGACCGATTTCGCCAACGACTTATTTGCCATTCCCGGAAATGCGTTCTGCTCATGGATGACCGTTGCAAATCCGAGTTTTGCCGCTTCCCGCAAAACAGGTCCGCTGACATAGCCGCCAAAGCCGATCACCGCGTCCGGTCGGTATTCCTCTAAAATTTTGCGCGACTGCTCTGAGGATTTCAGAAAACGCCATACGGTTTTAACATTTTCCACCAGATTATGCAGTGTCAGTTTTCGCTGAAAACCGCTGATTTCAATGTTGCGGAAATTAAAGCCGGCAGCAGGAACCAGTTTGGATTCCATCTTTTCCTTTGTTCCCAAAAACAGGATTTCTGCATCGGGGCAGCGTTTTTTTAATTCTCCCGCCACTGCCAGCGCCGGGTTGATATGCCCGCCCGTTCCGCCTGCGGCAAATACAAATTTCATTCGCCCGTCACCTCTTATGAGACGCTGACGCGTCTGTTTATGCTTCGGCTTTTGCCGGTTATTTCTTCACCAAACGAGACTCTCGGGAAATGGAAAGCAATATGCCCATTTGTCCCAAAAACACCGCAAGCGATGTTCCGCCGGAACTGAAAAACGGAAGACCGATTCCGGTGTTAGGAATCAGGTCGGTTGTCGCTGCGACATTTAACGCGACCTGAACGCCAACCAGCATGATCATTCCGACGGCAAGATACATGCTGAATCGGTTTTTGGCTTTTAAGCCAATGGTAACGCCTCGCCAAATCAAGGCAGCAAACAACACCAGTACAAGCGTTGCCCCCACAAAACCCAACTCTTCACAAATAATTGGAAAAATCATATCATTTTGCGGTTCAGGTACATAATAATATTTCTGTGTCGAATTTCCCAGTCCCACGCCGAACAATCCGCCCGAACCAATGGCATACAGAGCGTTATTGATTTGCCAGCGCGCATCGCTGGATTTATCCAGCCACGATAAAATTCTGCTTTTGCTGTCAATTTGCTTTATCAGGTCGGGATCCACACGATACAAAATAAAAATTGCCGCGACACCGACGACGATAACAACGGCGGCAGTAATAAACCACCCTTTTTTAAAATCGCCGATAAACAGCATATATACCCCGATCAACAGGATCAGAATGGCGCCGGAATTGTGGTTGCCCAAAAGCACCAGCAAAGCCGGCAGCAGAATTAAACCGCCGCAAAGCAGTGTTGGGAACATCGACTCTGAAATATATATGAATTTCGCTTTTTTTTGAATGGATACCGCCAACGGACTGCGGGCTCTTGCTTTGCTGATGATCTGGCTGTGATAGGTTTCCATCACAGCAGATAATTCCAGAATCAGAAAAAATTTCATCAATTCTGACGGCTGAAAACTAAAGGAACCAATAATGATCCAGCGGTGGAAATCCGGATAGTTTGGATTATCAAAAAAGAAAGCAGCAATCAGCAAAAGAATTCCAAAAACATATATAAAAACACTATATTTTTTCAGATACCAGGTATTGACCTGAGAAAACACCAACATGGCTACAACGCCGATTCCGGCAAATTTCAGTTGGTTTATAAACATGGCGGAAGCATCGCCGCCGTATTCAGCGATAGAAGTCGGAATACTGGCAGAATACATCATAACCAGGCCAAAGACCAGCAAAACACACAGAATGATTAAAAAAGGAACATCTATGCCACCAAATTGAAACAGCGGCGGGCGGCTTGCTGTTCTTTGTTTCTTCTGCATTTTCTCAGCCCCTTTTTCGCTATTCTTTGTTACAGTTATTTTGGTGCGCCGAACGCCATCAAAAGAACAGCAATGATTCCCCCAACGGCATTAACAGCAGTAAAAACATAGCAAATTTTTTTCTCTTTCCATCCGCACAACTCAAAATGATGATGAATCGGCGCCATTTTAAAAATACGCTTTCCATGCGTCGCTTTGAAATATACGATCTGAATGATATCGGACATAAACTCGATTACATAAATTACACAAACAAACAGGATCACCCACGGAATATCCAGCGCATAGCAGACTGCCACAATCAGACCGCCCAAAAAATTGGAGCCGAGATCGCCCATCATGACCTTTGCGGGATTCCAGTTCCAAATCAAATACCCGCAAAGAGCGCCGAAAAGCGCAGCCGTCAAAAAACCAACGCCGAAATTCTTTTGCAAAACAGCAATAATCGTCAGCGAAATGGCGGAAACCGCAGTCACCGAGGAGCACAGACCGTCTACCCCATCGGTAAAATTGGCGGCATTAACCGTTGCATAAATCGCCGCCGCACCAAAGAACCAGAAGAACCAACCCAAATCCACATTGCCGATGAAAGGCAGATACATATAAGTCGCACCTGCGGTGTACAGTGTTCCCAGATACACGCCGATAATCAAAATCTGCATAATGGATTTTTGACGAATGGTTAATCCAAGGTTTCTCTTTTTGGCAACCTTGATATAATCATCGGCGAACCCGACAAAGCCATAACACAACGCCATTAAAATGCCGCCGTAAAATTTCAGCTTTGCGTTTTTTTCATCCAAAGAATCCCCGGTAACAATATCGCCGCCCAGAAAATGATCGGTAATCAAAACAACTGCTGTTGCCAACAAAATACCAATGATAAAAAGGAAACCGCCCATAGTCGGTGTTCCCTGCTTTTTCTTGTGCCATTTTGGGCCGATATCCAAAATCGTCTGTCCGAATTTCAGCTTATGCAACCACGGGATCAAAACATATCCCAACAAAAACGATGCCAAAAAGGCAACCAGAGCAGCTAAGCAGAGCGCCGCAATATGATTCATCTTTCACAGTCCCTTCCGTTTCACAACTTATTCGGCATTCAGGAACACCCGTTCGACCACCTGTTCCATGTGCATTCCCCTGCTGCCCTTAACCAAAACGGTATCGCCCGGACGCAGGATTTCTTTCAGCGTTTTGCAAAGAGCGTCCATATCCCGGAAATGTTCTGTGGGCAAACCCAATTCTTTCGCCGCCTTCGATGTTTCAGCAGAAAGATTTCCATAGGTAAACAGCAAGGTGACATCATTATCGAAAGCTGCTTTTCCGATCTCATAATGAAGCTGCTGCGCATAATCGCCCAGCTCCAGCATATCCCCCAAAACAGCGATGCGCCGCCCCTGACGATACGCGGACAGCACTTTTAATGCCGCTTTGACGGAATCCGGTGATGCGTTATAGCAATCTTCAATCAGCGTCATATCGCGCACACGCGTCACTCGCTGCCGCATTCCCTCCGGGGTATAATTTTTCAATGCACCGGCGGCATTTTTGGGAGCGATCCCCAATAGCGAACCGACAGCAATCGCAGCCAAAGCATCATACACCATGTGGGTTCCCGGCACAGGCAGTTCAACAAATGCCGAGCCCGCGGGCGTTTCCACTGTAAAAGAACAACCCTGTTCCCATGTCTTTATATCATATGCCCGCACATCGTTTTTATCCGATGTTATGCCAAAACGCACGATAGAATACGAATCGTTTTCGTATTTTCCCAGCATTTCGTCATCACCATTCAAAACCAGCGGCGCACCTTTTGGCATACCTTCAAGGATCTCAAGTTTTGCTTTCATGATGTTTTCTTTTGACCCTAAATTTTCGATATGGTTTACGCCGATATTGGTAATTACACCGATGGTCGGCCGCAAGATCGCCGTCAAACGGGAAATCTCTCCAAAATGATTCATTCCCATTTCAATTACGGCCGCTTCGTGGGAAGACTCCATGCGAAGCAGCGTCAAAGGCATACCGATGTCGTTGTTCAGATTCCCCTGATTTTTCAGCGTGTTATATTTAGAAGAAAGGACATACCATATCATTTCTTTTGTCGTCGTCTTTCCGACGCTTCCGGTCAATCCGACGACAGGGATGGAAAATTTAGAGCGTTGATGGTACGCCAGTGCCTGAAGAGCCAATCGGGTATCTTTGACTACAATTTTCGGTAAGGTGGTCGGAACATCTTTTTGTACCAAAACCGCCGAAACACCGCTGTTTTCCAACGAGGCGATAAAATCATGCCCATCAAATTTTTCACCTGTCAGAGCAACAAATAATCCATCCTTCATCGGCTGACGGCTGTCGGTAAAAACGCCGGAAACATCTGCATCGCGGTCATTTTTGCCGCCGACCGCTTCAGCAGCTTCCTGAAGACTCATACGATCCAACGCTCACACCCCCATTTGTTTCTCTGTTTTTATCTGTTCCAAAAGAGAGTGTACAACCTCTCTTTCGTCGTAATGAATTTTTACTGTGCCTAAAATTTGATAGGTTTCGTGTCCTTTTCCCGCCAGCAAAACGGTATCACCCGCTCTGGCGTCCAGCAGCGCCTGTTTGATGGCGTCCGTGCGGGAAGGATTCACATAAATCGGTTTATCCGAACCATTGATGCCGGTTAGGATATCACGAATAATCGCGTCGGGATCCTCGGTACGCGGGTTATCAGAAGTAACATAAATTCGATCCGACAGATCATAAGCGGTTTTGCCCATAATCGGGCGTTTGGTTTTGTCCCTGTCCCCGCCGCAACCAAATACCGTCAGTACCCTGCCTTTTGTGATCGGACGCACTGCGCGCAGAATGTTTTCCAATCCGTCCGGTGAGTGCGCATAATCAATAATCACAACATAGTCCGTATCGGTAGGAACAACTTCTATGCGGCCTTTGACCCCCTTAAGCAATACGGCTTTTTCTGCGAGCTCGGAAAGGGAGAATCCCAACTCAGCTAACACAGACAGGGCGCATAGAGAATTATAAACAGAAAACTCACCGGGAATGCCGATGTGAATTTTCACCTTTTGCTCTGCGTGCGCAAGAAGATACGAAACGCCCCGCTGTTCATAGGTTACCTCTTCGGCTTGATAATCAGCGGCGCTTTTTTCAGCATAAGTCACAGAAGCACACGCGCTGTCGCGAATCATTCTTTTGTGCGCCGGATCATCAGCATTCAAAACGGCTTTGTCACATTGCAAAAACAGCTTTGCTTTGGCTGCCGCGTAATTTTCAAAACTTCCGTGATAATCCAGATGATCCCTTGTCAGGTTGGAAAATGCCGCCACTTCAAACCGGCAACCCTCGACCCGGCTTTGCGCCAGCGCCTGAGAGGAAACCTCCATTACACAATATTCGCAGCCGTTTTTTACCATATTAAAAAACAACTGCTGCAAGGCGAAACATTCCGGCGTTGTCAGGGAGGAATCAAGACTTTCTTTGCCGTCATAAGTAACGACTGTGCCAACCAGACCGACCTTTTTCCCAAAGAGCTCTAACATCTCCCGAATTAAAAAGGTTGTCGTCGTTTTCCCGTTGGTTCCGGTCACGCCAACCAAACGCAGTTTATCAGCGGGATAATCGAAAAAGGCTGCCGACATCAACGCGTACGCCGCACGGGTATTATCTGTCACAACTTCATTTTCACAACCGACACTGTGATCGACTATCACAGCAACGGCGCCTTTTGTTTCCGCCTCTTTCGCCGCGTCATGGCCGTCAAAGCGGGCGCCTTTAACGCAGATGAAAACACATCCTTCGCGGACTTTTCGGCTATCATCCGTCAAAAAACAGACTTCTCTGTCCTGATAGGTATTGTACACGGGGACTCGTTCAAGCAAACGCGATAGTTTCATTTTTTCACCTTATTCCGTTCCATCGTTAACGCCAACCGTTGTGCGGAAATAAACGGTGACCACCGTTCCTGCGTTGACTTGCTGACCAACTGCCGCACTTTGCTTATATGCCAACAGCTCACTGCCGGAATGGGTATTCCCGGAAAGTTTTACATTGATTCCCGCATCCTTCGCCAAAGAACGAACCTGTGATTCCGTACAGCCGGTAAAATCAGGAACCTCCACCATATCCGGTTCGCTCAATTCTTCCGTATACAAAATAATTATGCCGTCTTTGGGAATCTGATTTCCTTCCTCCGGAATCTGCGAAAGCACCGTATCGCCTTCGCCGCGCACACGCACCGTATACCCCTGACCGTTTAGAAGCGAACGCGCTTCATCGACCGTCATACCAACAGCGCCCGGGCACTTGGATATCAAAGAATTCATTTCGTCTTCAGAATAAGCAGCTTCGATATTTAAGTATGGCAAGATGCTTTCCAAAACCTGACTGGCTACCGGCGCGGCAATGGCGCCGCCGCCATGTTCACCCTGCGGTTCATCAATGGCAATCAAAATGGCAATCTGCGGATCATCTGCCGGAGCAAATCCGACAAAAGATGCGATATACTGTCCTTTGTTCTGCAATTTTTCAGAGGTTCCGGTTTTTCCTGCGACATGATAACCGGCAACATAGGCATTTTTACCGGTTCCTTCCGAAACGACCCGTTCCATCATCGAGCGTACGCGCTGGGCAGTCGATTCAGAAATCACCTGACGCTTCACCTGAGGCTGTGTAACAGAAAGGACATTTCCATCCTCATCCAGTTCTTTTGCAACCACATAGGGAGTCATCAATTTTCCGCCGTTGGCGATGGCAGAAATGGCGGTAATCATCTGGATCGGCGACACCTGAAAAGTCTGCCCAAAGGAATAACTTGAAAGCTGAGAAATACCAAAATCAGAAAAACGATGATAGGTGCTCCCCTCCACAGGAGACGCTTCTCCAGGAAGGTCAATACCGGTTTTTTCCGTAAAACCAAAGGCTTCAAAATACTTGTAATATTTTTCCGTTCCCAACAGTCGTGCAACAGTAATGGCAAAGGGGTTGCAGGAATTCATTAAAAGATCCGGCAGCGTCTCATGACCGTGTCCCTCTTGACGCCAGCAGTTGTATATTGTATCGGCAACCAGGATGGATCCGGTGCAGGTAAAGGCGTAATCTTCACTGACGACACCTTCTTCAAGAGCGGCAGAAACAGTAATACATTTAAAAACCGAGCCCGGTTCATAGGTATCGCTGATTGCCCGGTTGCGCCATTTGGCATTTTGAGCAGCTGAAACAGCAAGGCTGTTTTTTTCTTCCTCACTCATCGCCTCATATTTGGCTTTCTCTTCGTCAGATGCTTTTTCAATATTTTTTTCCTGTAAAGCACGCGCTGCGGCGATTTCCTCATCCGTAACGGTACGCGGATCGTTCAAATCATAATCCGGCAGGCTCACCATACCCAAAATGGCACCGGTATCGACTTCCATAACAATACCGTACGCATAGGTAGCGCTGGTGTCTTCCATAGACTGTCTGAGTGCATTTTCCAGGGTATACTGAACCGTTTCGTCAATGGTCAATTGCAGGCTGGTTCCCTGCTGGGCTTCATAGGTGATCTCATATTCATTTGGCAGTTGGTTTTGTTTGGCGTCCTTTGCGGAAACGATTCTGCCATCGGTTCCGGTCAGCTCATCGTCATACTTTGCTTCCAAACCGGCTAAGCCGTTCCCATCCATACCGGTAAAACCGATAAGCGTTGAAGCCATGTTGGCATTCGGATAATACCGGATAGAATCATCCAAAATACCGATTACAGAAATAAACCCACGGCTATCCTCATTTTCTCCTCGGAATTCTTCGCGGCGGAAGGAGTCAACCGCTTCCATTTGCGGACGCTCCACATGACCGATGATACGCTGATAGTTGGAATCGGTTTTCATCAGCTTTTCCATAATGCTTTCTTCCGACACGCCCAAAATTCCCGCCAGTCCGGAAGCAATCTCCTGACGGGTCTGCTGTGCATAGGCCTCTTTTTCCTGAGTGGACTGACCCTTGCCTTTGACGCCTGATGGATTGACATAAATCAGCCACCCTGACGCGCTTTGCGCCAAAGCGTTCATATTGCGGTCGTATATCGTACCGCGCATGGCGGTGATACTGGTATCTAAAAGCTGATTTTGCTCTGCCTTTGCGCGGTATTCGTCTCCGCGCACCAGCGTTATAACCCCTGTTTTCAGCAAAATCGCCGGAAAAGCGGCAAGCAAAAGCAAAACCGCTAAAAGTCTGATGCGGCTGATTTTTACTTTGCCCGATGTGCTTCGATGCACCTGATCCGTATTTTGATGAAATGCCATATGTATCACCTGCCGATTTTATTCTAAAACAAAATTATCACCGTCGGTGTGTTTTTCTACAGCCATCAAACAACCAGCAGTGCGCTATGAGAAATACAGCACCTTAAGCCACCAAAAGGGCGAAACAGCGTTTCACCCCTGACTTTCCTATCCATGTTTATGAATCACAGAAAAACAATATACCTGTAGTCAGCCTTCAGCTGACTGTACGGCGTCTGTAATGTCTGCTTCCGAATCCGCAGCGGTATCTGCCATCCCCGGATCAACCGGAGCGGAAGGCAATGGCTGCGATTGTTCCTGATTGGTTTCCTTGCCGCCGGATACCACAACACCGTCGGTCTTTGGAATCGTAATCTGTATGGTATTGTATGTATCCAGTTTCACCATACCCAAAACATTTTCCGCGTAGCTTTCCACGGCGCTTTTGGAAAACAACGCCATCAATTCACTGGAATAACGATCGTTGTCGCTTTTTTCCAACTCGATTTCTTCCTGAATTTCCCGAATATCGGCTGCAATCATATCGATCTTTGCCCGCCGGTTCAAAAGCAAACCGCAACCGGCAAGAACCAGAACCGATAAAAAGAAAGCTGTCGCTGCTTTCACCGCCGGTCTGATTTCCGTTTGTTTGTGAGGCAGTGGCGCTGTATTTTTTTTAGAGGGCTGCGATCTTTCCGGCTGTTCAGGCAAAACCGGCGCCGGTGAAACACGCGCTGCGTTGCCGTCGCTCTCAAACAATGAGAAATCGTACGCTTCAACGGATGAATAGTTTGCCACGATATGCCCTCCTTTTACTCTTTTACTTTTTCCACCGCACGCAGTCTGGCGCTGCGGGCACGGCGATTCTCTTTGATTTCTTCTTCGCTCGGCACAATGGAACGAAACGGCAGCCTGCCGCGCGGTGTTTTTCCGCAAACACAAACCGGGAAGTCCGGCGGACAGGTACACCCTTTGCAAAAATCAGCAAAACGGCTTTTTACGATCCGATCCTCCAATGAATGAAAAGTAATGACTGCCAGACGACCACCAACGGTCAGACTGTCAAACATTGCCTGCAGGGCACCGTCTAAATCATCCAGTTCCCCGTTTACAGCTATGCGAAGCGCCTGAAAAGTTTTTTGCGCCGGATGGGAATGCCGGGACGCTTTTTGAGGAACGGAATGTTTTACCAACTCTGTCAATTCCAGCGTTGTTGTAATCGGCTGGTTCGCCCGGCTTTTTACAATATTGCGTGCGATCGATCGCGCATATTTCTCTTCGCCGAAACGAAACAAAATATCAGTCAATTCTTTTTCGGATAAGGTATTGACCAAATCGGCGGCGCTGACGCCCTCTTTGCTCATACGCATATCCAGCGGCGCATCAGCGTGGAAGGAAAAACCCCGGCTGGGATCGTCCACATGGTGTGAACTTATCCCCAAATCCGCCACGATCCCGTCTACCCGATCGATCGAAAGCGAAGAAAGAACAAAACGAATATTTTTAAACTCTTCACGAATAATGGTAATTCTCTTTTCATCCCTGAACCGCTTTTGAAGATAGGAAATAGCATCCGGGTCCCGGTCGATGGCAATCAAACGGCAGTCCTCCTGCCGCGACAGGATCTGCGCACTATGCCCGCCGCCTCCTGCCGTGCAGTCCACATAGATTCCGCCTGGCCGAACCGCAAGAGCGTCAACAGTTTCACGCAGCAGAACGGTCTGATGGTAAAATTCCACCGTAACCCCTCCGCTCGTCAATAAATAATTTCAGGATACAGTTCCTCAATGGAGTTTCCGTCCTCACAATCAGGAAGCTGACTCATCATCCGATTCCAGCGGTCAAGATCCCAAATTTCGACCCGGTTCGTCATGCCGAAGATCATAACTTCTTTTTTCAGCCCTGCCCGGCGGATCAACTCCGAATTCAGGGTCACCCTTCCCTGCTTGTCCGGTTTGACCGTATCGACGCCATACATGGCGGTTCTCTGACGGATTCGGTCTGCTGCCGTTTTAGACTGCGCCTCAATCTGATTGGCAATATCTTTCCAATGCTCCTCGGTAAAAACAAAAAGACAGCCGTCAGGCGATGGATAAATGACAAAAGAATCCCCGAGCTCATCACGGAATTTGGCAGGAATGAACAGGCGGTTTTTCGAATCGATATTGTGAATATATGCGCCTTGAAACATTTCCCCACTTCCTTCCGTTTTGGTATTATCCGGTGAAAAACAGCTCTTTTTCTATCTTATCCTGCTCATTTTCCACCTTTTTACGCCTAAACGCGTCTTTTCTCACCACCACGATTTCCATTATATAAGACATTAGCCGCGATTGCAACCCCCTTTTCATAAGAATTATAAAATTTTTTCCATTCAGAACAAAAGTTCGTTCTATCCACGGAATCGAACCGAACATCAACCGAATCCGGAAGGTAAAATTTTTCTTATAAAAAATATTTCTGTTTTTCTTTGAGAAAAAATATAACAAAACAAGAAAAAACTGCTGCTTGTGCGATCGCACAAACAACAGTTCTGCTAAAAGAAAAATTTTTACATAATGCCTTTATCGACCGGAATGGTCACCATGGCCTTCCGTCCGCCGCGGCGAATGGCTGCGGCACAGTCTTCGGCCGTTTTTTCATCATGAAAAACGCCAAACACCACAGACCCGCTGCCGGTCATCTGGGTAAAATCACAGCGGAACGCACGCATGACCGATTTGATTTCTGCTCTGCCGGGCACATCCACCGCCTGCTCAAAAACATTTGCGCTCTGCCTGAAAAACTCAGTCAGATCGCCTCGCAAATAGGCATTGAGCGCGACTTCCTTTGCCGGGTGCCGGACATTCTGCAATCGATCATAAGCCGCGTAAGCCTGCGCAGTGGAAACCGGTGATTTCGGCTGCACACAAACAAAGAACAAATCCGATAGCCTGGGCAACGGGGTGCAAAGCTCGCCAATGTTTTGGCAAAGAGCCGTTCCTCCCAACAAACAGAAAGGCACATCCGCACCGATCTTAGCCGCCAATCGCATAAGTTCCGTTTTTGTCATAGGCGAACCGTACAGCTCATTCAGCCCATCAAGCACCGCTGCGGCATCGGCGCTGCCGCCCGCCATTCCCGCTCCGGAAGGAATCTGTTTTTGCAATTGTATGTTGACGCCGCCGTCCATACCGGTTTCATGAAAAAAGCAAACTGCGGCTTTCCATGCGGTATTTCGTTCATCCGCCGGAATTCCCGCCGCGTCACAGGTCATGGAAACTCCCTGTGTTGTTTTTTCCAGAACAACCGTATCATAAATGCCAACGCTCTGCATGATCGTGTAAATACCATGGTACCCGTCAGAAAAAGTTCCTGTCAGATCCAGCAGCAAATTCAGCTTTGCAGCAGCAAGACGCTTACACTTCAAAATCTCACCTGCTTTTTACTTTTGCCCCATGATACCATAACACACGCTGTCTGACAAGAAAAATTTCTGTCGTATTCTTGAAAAATCAACCGATCCTGCTATAATGTAAGGCAAAGAAAGGAGCGAAAATTTTGAATAATAGCTGTTTGATCGATACGCATATTCATTCTGATAATTCCCCGGATGGGCATCACTCCTGTATGTTTCTGTGCGAACAGGCAACAGAACAGGGCATGCGCGCCATTGCGATCACCGACCACTGTGAAACAGATACTTACCGTGAAGATAATTATGAGCGCTCCACCATGCAATCTTATCTGGAAATTTTAAAAGCTAAAACTTCCTTTACCGGCAAACTGATCGTTTTGCGAGGCATTGAACTGGGACAGGCAGCGTATGATCTGCCGCTGGCTGAAAAGATCATCCAGATGCAGGAATACGATATCATCATCGGTTCCATCCACAATCTGCGCGGCAGACAGGACTTTTATTTTATGGAAAGTTTCACTGAACAGGAAGCCTATTTCATTATGAGCGAATACCTGAAAGAACTGCTGATTTTGACAGATTGGGGAAAATTTGACACCCTTGCGCACATCACCTATCCTTTACGCTATTTCTATGCAAGAAATCAAATTCACATTGATATGAGCCGCTACAAAAAAGAAACAGACGAACTTCTGGCGCTTTTGGCTGAAAAAGAAAAGGCGCTGGAGATCAACACGGCAGGACTTCGTCAACCCATTCACGCCCTCTCCCCTGAAAAAGAACTGGTGCGCCGATTCCATGAGCTGGGCGGGAAATACATTACTTTCGGATCAGATGCACATTATGCTGAAGATATTGCAAAAGGTCTGCCCGAGGCGAGAGAAGCCGCTCTTTTTGCCGGCTTTGACTGCTGCGTTTTTTATCAGAATCATCACCCGATGGAAATTCCGCTGAATTGAGGAAATCACCATGAGAAAAACCCTGCTGCGCCTTCTGCGGATGGCAAAACCCTGGCGCAAAAACCAGATTCTGACTGTTTTTTCCCTTTTAATGGCAGCCCTGCTGAATCTGGTCACTCCGGATATTGTCCGGCGACTGACGGCTCTATTGGAGCAGCCGGAAAATCTGACCGGCAAAATCATTTTGCTGTTCAGCCTTCTGCTGTTGCTGTCTTACCTGCTGCGCGCTTTTTTTCGCTTCTTGGCACTCTGGCAGGCGCACATCGGCGCATGGAACTTTGTCGGCGATATGATGAGCCGAACATATGAAAAACTGCAAAAATTATCTCTGAAATTTTATAACGATAAACAGACAGGCGAAATAATGAGCCGTGCCATCAACGACAATCGCAATTTGGAACAGCTATTTGCGCACGCACTGCCGGACTTGGCGTCCAATGTACTGATTGTCGTCGGCGTCAGTGTCATGATTTTTTTAATCAATCCGGCACTGGCAGCACTGACACTGATTCCCGTGCCCTTCGTTTTGTGGGCAAGCACGCTGTTTTCCAAAAAGATAGCGCCGCTTTTTCGGCACAATCAGGAAGTGCTGGGCGAAGTAAACGCCGAAATGCAGGATCATATTTCCGGCATTAAGGAAATCCAAGCCTTTGCCAAAGAAGAACCGACCTTTGCGAAAATGAAAGAGGAATGCCGGCGCTATGCCTCTGTTAACATTAAAGCTAATTTTGCGAACGCTCTGTTTACGCCATCCATCGAGCTGCTGACTTCCATGGGCACGATCATTGTCATGGGAATTGGCGGCGTACTGGCAATGCACAGGCAGATGGACGGGTCGGACATTGTTGGTTTTTTCATGTATCTTTCGCTGTTTTATCAGCCCCTGCAAACCTTTTCCCGTATTGCAGAAGATATTCAGACAGGGCTTGCCGGTGCAAATCGGGTATTGTCTATTTTAGACGCGCAATCTGATGTAAAACAGGCTCCCGATGCCGTTGACGCTCCCAAAGGGAAGGGCGATATCGCTTTCCGGTCGGTCTGCTTTTCCTACCGCGCAGGCGAACCGGTGCTGGATCACATTTCCTTCCACGCCAAGCCGGGTCAGATGATTGCCTTTGTCGGTGCAACGGGGGCGGGAAAAACCACGCTGGTTTCGCTTTTGGAACGGTTTTATGATCCGGACGAAGGCGAAGTGCTGCTGGACGGGCAAAACATTAAAAACCTCACGCTGCATTCTCTGCGGGAAAATTTATCTATCGTTTTGCAGGATGTTTTTCTGTTTAACGGCAGCATTTACGAGAACATCGCCTACGGAAAGGACGGCGCAACCGAACAGGAGGTCTATGCCGCAGCCAAAGCGGCGCGCGCCGACGATTTCATACGCGCCATGCCCGAAGGGTACCGCACCAGAATCGGCGAAAGAGGCGCTCGGCTGTCCGGCGGACAGAAACAGCGCATCGCCATTGCCCGTGCCATTCTGCGAGACACGCCGGTCCTGATTCTTGACGAAGCCACCTCCGCCGTTGACAACGAAACAGAAGAGCAAATTCGGGAAGCCATTCGCTCGGCAGCCAAAAATCGCACCGTCCTGGTCATTGCCCACCGTTTGAGTACAGTACGCGACGCCGACCGCATATTGGTACTGAACAATGGCAGAATCGTCGAAGATGGTACGCACCGGCAGCTGTTGGAGAAGAACGGGATCTATGCTTCTCTTTGCCGGGTTCATCCAGATTCCATTGAATAAAGAAAAAAACAGTCGGGAGCCTTACAGATTTTCCCGACTGTTTTTTATTGTATTGACTTCCTGCCCGGTCAGATGACGATACTGTCCTTCGGCAAGATCCGGATCCAGGAACACTCCGCCGATAGCCACTCGATGCAGCGTTAGCACCTGGTTTCCTGTTGCAGCAAACATCCGTTTGATTTGATGATACAGCCCCTGCTGCAAAATGATTTCATAACGACAGGACTCCTGATCCAGCAACCGCAGTTTTGCACCCAGCAGCTTTTGCCCATCCAGCATCATGCCCTCTTCCATCTGCCGTCTTTCAGCGGCACTTACCGCCCGCTGTGCCGTCAAATGATATACCTTTGGGACATGATGCTTCGGTGCCAGAATATCATGCGCAAAAGCGCCATCGTCGGTCAACAGCACAAAACCGGTTGTATCCTTGTCCAAACGCCCGGCAGGAAACAGTTTCCGGCTTTGCCATTCCGGCGACAGAAGCGCAAGAACGGTTTTTTCTTTGCCGTCTCTGGTGGCACTGACATATCCCTGCGGCTTGTTTAACATCAGATAACTGTATTTTTCATAAAACAACCGCTTCCCGTCAATTTCAACGCTTTGAAGAACCGGATCCAGCTTTTGATCAGGGGACAACACAAGAGAGCCGTCCAGCCGGACAGCTCCTTTTTTAATCAACTCTTTTACCTCGCGCCGGGAATATGCCGTGCGGGATGCAATGATTTTATCAATTCTCTCCAGTGCCATTTGTCATCTCCGCTGTGCTTGCAGAAAAACCGTGCATAAAGCCGTTTTCAGCCACACAGCAAACATCGCCGCCAATGACGACATCATCCGCAATCAACAGGTGAAGACGCATATCGTCACTATTCTCATGTCCTGGATAATTGGTCACCTCATAGGTCCAACGCTTCACTCGTTTTCCCTGATAAGGCGTTAAATCCAGTCCCTGCTCTATTTGCAGCGTGTTGTATTTTTCATAAACTTCATCAAAGGTTTCCGGGACAATCACTTCCGCGATTTCAACGGGATCTTCCTTTACCTTCCAGCCGAACTGATCGATAAAGGCCAGCCGTTCCCCGGCATCTGCCGCAGCATAAGATACTTCCCCGGATGCCGCTGCGCTTTCATCCGCAACAGTGGTTCCCTCCGGATACGCATCGTCCGGATCCAATTGCGAGCAAACAACAAAACCCAGCACAAGCAACAGCAAGACCAGAATAACAGCGATTCCCTTTGCTTTCGGTGATTTTACGGAACAAACAAACATAAAGCACGCCCCCGCTTCCCATAAACAGCCGCGGCGTTTTTGCCGCGTTTCTGTTTGATTCTATGCGCAGGAGGGGGCGGCTATGACCAAAAAAAGCGGCAATTGTGATCTTGCCGCCTCTTTTTTTATGCCCTTAATTTTTGGAAAGCGTCCGGCGAATCTGCTCACGGGCAGCGCGGATATCTTTTACGCTCTTGCTCATTTCATCCATAGCAGTGGAAAGGATCTCATCACTGTCGTTCATAATGGAATCCACGAAATCTACAGCGCTGGCACGCATATCACCAGACCATTTTTCCGCATTTTCCGTAATAGTCTGTGCCTCTGAACGCGCATGAGCGATCATATCATCCGACTGTGCTTTTGCCTGAGAAATGATGTCGGCTGCCGCCGCTTTGGCGCGCTTGGTGATTTCTGTTTCCTCCGCCAGGCGCGTTGCTTCCGCGTTGGCTTCGGCAATGATGTCCTCTGCTTTTTGATTGGCTCGGTTAATAATGTCTTTCCGGTCATTGGCAATCTTGCGCGCCTGTGTAAACTCTGCCGGCAGATTGAACCGAATTTCATTGATAACCTCCAAGATCGCATCCTTATCCACTTTGATCTTGCCGCCAATGGTCGCTTTGCTCTCTTCAAGAATATCTTCGATCTGTCCCAACAGGCTTTCTACATCCTGCAAGTTTTCATTACCCATCCGATAACATCCTTTCTTTATGTAAGCGGCTGTGCCGCGAACACGATCATTTTGTTTTTCCGGTACGGCGAATCCGCGCTTCAATGTCTCCTAAAATTTCAGGAGACACAAATTTACTGATATCGCCGCCCAGTTCACAAACCTGTTTAACGGCGCTGGAACTTAAAAACATATATTCCGAACTGGTCGTAATAAAAATGGTTTCCACCTCCGGCGCCAGACTTTTATTGGTAAGCGCCTGCTGAAACTCATCTTCAAAATCAGAAACCGCCCGCAAACCCTTTACAATGGCACAGGCGCCGACTTTTCTGGCATAATCAGCCAAAAGTCCATCGGAAAAATCCACCGTGACATTGGCAAGATCACCTGTGCAGCGGCGGATAAAATCAGCCCGCTCCTCAGCGGTAAAACAATTGGTATTTTTTTTACGATAGTTGGTCATAACCACCACAATGACCCGATCAAAAACGGCAGCGGTGCGCCGAATAATATCCAGATGTCCCAATGTAACCGGATCGAAGCTGCCGGGACAAACCACAGTTTTCATGCTTCGCTGTCCTCCCTATGGTACACAGTGACCAAGATGTAACCGTATCGATACTGACGGTAAAAACGCAGAAAAGGAAGCTCTTCAGGCGGCGTTTCATCGGAAGCCGTTTCTATAATCACGGTACCGCCCGGCGCCAAAACCGGTTTCAACTGACTGAATAAACGCTGCGGGATTCCCTGGTGATACGGCGGATCCAAAAAAATAAGATCAAACTTTTCTGTCCCGGTGGAAAGATACCGTGCCGCGTCTGTGCAAAGCACCGTAGCACGATCAGCCAGTTTGGTTCTTTGCAGGTTCTCTTGAATCGTCTTCACTGCGACACGACTGCTGTCAATGAAAACACAGTTTTTTGCCCCACGGGAAAGCGCTTCAATTCCCATCTGTCCACTGCCGGCAAACAGATCCAAAAACCGCGCGCCGTCCAATTCAAACTGAATGGCGCTGAAAATAGCTTCTTTCACCTTATCTGTGGTAGGCCGGGTATCCATTCCATCCGGCGTTGTCAGACGAACGCCCCGCGCCGTTCCTGTAATCACCCGCACTCTGTTTCACCGCCAATTCTGCCGATATACAGAGCTATTATGACAAATTTTTTTTGTTCTGTCAATATGTTCATGGAAAAACACATTGATTCTCTCATTCTGCTTCCAAAAGGATTTTCCCGAGTTCTTCAAAATTGGAAGCCAACGCCATCGGCTGATAGGGGATCAGATCCGCCCGATCACGGAATCCCCAAAGCACACCAATTGCCGGAAGTCCCGCATTTTTTGCCGTCTGCATATCCACATCGGAATCGCCTATGTATACCGTATGCGAAGGCAAAGCGCCCAGCGAATCCATCGCGGCAAGCACCCCGTCAGGCGCCGGCTTAAACCGTCTTCCCTCAGCGGCGCCGATCACACAGGAAAGCCCGTCGCCGAACTCCGCGGCGCAAAGCTCGTCTGCCGCGACCTGATCCTTATTTGTTATTACCGCCGTATGGATACCGTCAGCACGAAGTTTCTGTAAAAGCACCTTTGCCCCGGGATACGCCGCTGTTTTCACCATACAATGATCGGCATAATAAGCAAGCATTTCCTTTATGCACTGTTCCACTTCTTCCTCACCCGTACCCTCACGAACGGCGCGGCGAATCAGCATCGGAATTCCGTTGCCGACAAAGGTACGCACCTGTTCGATGCTGCGAAGGGGCATATCATGCACAGCAAGTACATGATTTACACTATCTGTCAAATCTTCAAGCGTGTTTAATAATGTACCGTCCAAATCAAACAGAACCGCTTGTATCTTCATTGTTTATATCCTCCCGGCGATAGGTTTCAAAAATGGTATGCGCCAGCTTTTTGCTGATTCCCGGCACACGGCAAAGCTGCTCTTCCGTTGCCTGTTTGATATTTTTCAGCGTTTTAAATTCCTTTAAAAGCGCCCGCGCCTTCGCTTCTCCAATTCCGTCAATATCCAAAAGCTCCAGACGCAGCGAAGACGAAGTATGCTTTTTGTGATGATAAGCGACAGCAAAACGATGCACTTCATCCTGAATGGATGAAATCAGCGTAAATGCCGCGCGCTTGGATTGAATGGAGATTTCTCCCCCATCCCCCGTAACGGCGCGTGTGCGGTGTTTGTCATCTTTTACCATGCCGAATAGCGGGATCGTGAGACCTGCCTTTTCCAAAACCGGTTTCACGGCATTTACCTGTCCTGCTCCGCCGTCTAAAAGGATCAAATCCGGCAGTTTTCCGAATCCCTCGCCGCTGTCCTTATGCTTTGCATATTCTTCAAAACGGCGCGTCAAGGTCTCTGCCATGGATCGATAATCGTCCTGACCGGCAAAGCCCTTGATGGAAAAACGACGATACGCCGATTTATAAGGTTTTCCGTTTTTAAACACAACCATGCCCGCGACATTGTCGCTGCCGGCGGTATGTGAAATGTCATATGCTTCAATATAATCTGGATATTCTGAAAGCCCCAGCATTTCCCGCAATTCTTCCAGGGGAACATTATCGCGAGATACCCGGCCCTGTCGCTGAAACAGCTTTTCCGCCGCGTTTTTTCGGCTCATCTCAACCAACTTCAATCGTTCGCCGCGGGCGGGAACCAAAACATGAACCCGCTTTCCGCGTTTTTCCGACAGCATCTGTTCCACAAGCGAATCATCCGCGCAGGGTGCATCCAAATACACCTCAGCGGGCAAATTTTCTTCATGGGAGGCGTAATAAGAGGCAAGCAGATCACGACGATCCTCCGCGTCAGGTTCTCCTGTTTCGGAAAAATAAAAAAACTCACTTCCGCAAAGCACGCCGGAACGAAACCGCAAGACATTCAAACAGTTGGTCTTCGGCCCGGAAGCAACGGCAAATACATCACAATTTTTATCAGCGTCAGAAACCACTCTCTGTTTTTCTGCGGTTTTTTCAAGACCGCGAATCCGGTCACGCAATCGGGCAGCGCGTTCAAAATCGCAGTTCTCGGACGCTTCATACATTTCTTTTTTCAACTGCTCAATAACCGGAGCGCTGCCGCCGTGAATGAACGCAAGGGCAGCCTGCGCGTTCTTTTGGTACTCTTCCCGGCTGATCTTACCACAGCAGGGGGCGTCGCATCGGTGAATATAATAATTTAAACATGGTCTCGTGTTTTTTGCACAGGGAAATGTTTTTCCGCAAGTAGGCAAACGAAACAGCTCGTTCGCCTGATCAACGGTATTGCGCACCGACCCGATACTGATATAAGGGCCGATGTATTCTGCGCCGTCATCATATTTTTGCAGTGAAAGAGAAATCGTTCGCCAATCTCCTCGGGTAACCCGGATATAACAATACCCTTTGTCATCCTTCAGCAGGATATTATACTTTGGGTTATGGCGCTTAATCAAGCTGCATTCGAGAACCAGCGCTTCAAACTCACTTCCCACCAGGATATAATCGAAATCCGATACATTTTCAACCATTTTGCGAACTTTGATCGAATGACCGTTTTCCGAACCAAAATACTGGCTGACACGATTTTTCAATGCTTTCGCTTTGCCAATATAAATAATTTGCCCGTCCTTATTTTTCATAATATAGACGCCGGGCGACAAGGGCAAGCGCATGGCTTTTTCCCGAAGGCGTTTTATCCGATCCATACGATACCCCCTAAAAAACAAAAGCGCATCGGGCTTCTGATGAACCCCGACGCACTTGTCAACCGCACGATTTTATTCGGCGAATCCACTGTCCACCAGCCGGACCAGCTCGTTGACCGCCTCTTCTTCATCACTGCCTTCGGCAAGAATACGGATCTTGGAACCGCCCACAATGCCAAGGGACAGGACGCCCAAGAGGCTCTTCGCATTGATACGGCGCTCTTGTTTCTCGACCCAGATTGTCGATTTAAACTCATTGGCTTTCTGGATAAAAAAAGTAGCGGGACGCGCGTGCAACCCAACCTGGTTCTGTACGACAACATCTTTAACAAACATCGCAATATCTCCCAACAAAAAATCTTTAGCAAAGAGCTTTTGACGCTACTAATTATAGCACAAATCGCCGCCCTGTCAACAAGGAAAAGGATAGTAAATTACATTTTTCAACATTTCATTTACCGTCATAAAACCCAGCGATTTTCTTGCACCGGATTTGTGCACTTCAAACAGTTTTTAAAAAACTTTTTTGACATAATAACGGAAATAAGCGTCAGTTATTGGGGTTGTGATGATAAGTGTAGGATGTTTCCGACAATTTATCAAAACGATACCCCTGGTCTTTATAATATTGAAGAACCCGCGGCAACGCCTCAACCGTGGTCGTTTTGATCGGTGCATCGTGCATCAGAAGGATCACATGATGATCGTCATTTTGGGCGGCTTTAATAGAATTCTGATATATTTTGTCTGCACTGACCGTATTACCGGACGCATCTGTTGAATCCCAATCCCAATCAAAGTAATAATAACCGCGCTTTGGCAATTCTTCGGCAAGTGCCGTCATAATCCCGGCACAATAATCTTTGCTGATCGTATTACTTGTTCCACCGGGAAAACGCACCAGTTTTGATCTGACGCCTGTAGCATTATATACCAGATCGGAAATTTGGTTCAAATCAGCAAAATAATCATCCATTGAAGAATAAATCGAAAACTTATGACTGTAAGAATGCAGCCCAATCGCATGGCCTCTTTCATAAATCTGTTTGATCTGCGCCTCGCAGCCATCATAAGTGTGAATAACAAAAAAGGTCGCTTTTGCCCCGTATTGATCCAAAATATCCAAAATTTTGGTTGTGTTTTTTGACGGTCCGTCATCAAAGGTCAAATACAATACCTTCTCATTGGGATCCGTCACCGGCGGAAGGGATGTCGGCGGTGCAGTCTGCACAATGGTTTCCGGTGCAGCCGTCGGCTTGTCCGGTTTTGTCTGTTCGCCTTCTGTCATCAGTTCCGCCTGTCCCTGTGCCGCGCTTCCCGGATTGCCCGTTTTCGCCGGCGGGCGCATCTCCCGCGCGATCAATACGCTTAACAATAAAATAATCAGTGCTCCGACAACGGCGCAAAAAACCAAAAAAGATTTTTTAAAGCGCCAATTTCTTCTTTTCTTTTGCATCGTAAAAATCCACCCAGTTTCCCGTATATTTGCATTTTCCCGCAAATATCATAACACATACAGAAGAAAATACAACCATAATTCGACAATTGTCACGAAATTTTTCATATTTTTAATCATTGTTTTTTTATTTGTTCATGATTGCTTGTTTTGCGTTGCTTCCTTTTGCAGTTTTTTCAAAAAATCCCTTTCCTGTTGTGTTAAATCTGCTTTTTCCAGCAAATCGGGGCGCTTTTGCAGCGTCTCGCGAAGGGACATTTCTCTTCTCCAATGCGCAATATTTTCGTGATGGCCGCTTAAAAGCACTTCGGGAACCTCTCTGTCATGCCAAACGGCAGGCTTGGTATATTGCGGATATTCCAGCAGACCGTTATAATGGCTTTCACGGACGCGTCCTTCTTCGCTCGATAAAGTACCGTCCAGCATTCTCGCTACACAATCGATAAGCACCAGCGCAGGAAGCTCACCGCCGGTCAAAACATAGTCGCCGATCGAAATTTCCTCATCAACGATCGCATCCAATACGCGCTGATCCACTCCCTCGTAGTGCCCACAGAGAATGGCGATATGCGGCAATTCTGCCAGTTCTTTTGTCTTTTGCTGCGTCAAAACGCCCCCCTTGGGGGACATATATATTACATAAGGCTTGCCGTTTTTCAGCAAAGATTCATAACAACCATAAATCGGCTGTGCGCTCATCAGCATTCCTTCGCCACCGCCATAGGGCGTGTCGTCAACATTATGATGCTTATTATCCGAATAATCCCGAATATTATGGCTTTCAACAGTCAAAACGCCTTTTTTGATTGCTCTTCCGATAATACTTTCCGTATAAACCCGCTCGCACATATCAGGGAACAGGGTCATCAAATCAATCCGCATATTCCGCCTCGTCAAAAATGCCTCTCATCGGGCAAATCTCTATTTTTCCCGCAGCGACATCCACCGATTTTACAACCTCGCGAATGGCGGGTAAAAGGTATTCCCTGCCGTCTTTTTCAATATGCCAAACATCATTGGCTCCGGTGGGGCTGACAGCCTTAATTTGACCATACAGAACACCGGTCTGCGCATCATAGACCTCACAGTCCAAAAGCTCCTGAATAAAATAGCTGCT
>CALWIU010000072.1 GCA_944380845.1 uncultured Clostridia bacterium
GACTCCAAGATTTGCAGCATAGGCCTTCTGCGTCAGTTTCTGAGACAAGCGCCTCTCTCGAATCTGCCGTCCCTGATCATGGTATAAAAATAGGTTGTAGTCATCCAGCAAGCTTTCGATAGGGACATCGTACATCCCGGCAAGCTTCTGCATATGCTCGATCGGATAGTAGTCCCGGCCATATTCTTCATAACGCATGTAGGTTTTCTGATCGATCCCGATCCGGTCCGCGACCTCGCTCTGAAGCAGGGCGTGCCTGTATCGGTACCACCGGAGCTTGTCCGCAATCTGCGTCATTTCCGAGGGGTCTGAAAAGCGAAGATTGAATATCTGGGCATCCAGAAATTTCCTTGGGGCAAGCAGCGGGAAATGCAGAATGATCAGCGGGGATACTTCTATTTTGTATGATATATTGCGTATCATGACATACCTGTGTCCGCATAGGTGACAGAACACGCTCCATTTTTCGCAACATGATGCGAAGTTTTCGCCACCAAATTTTATTTGTTCCGTTGTGATAGTATTGCATTTTCTATACACCGTGCAGCGTAGGTTGCAAGACGCGCCCCTTTGTTTGGGTCAAAGGTATGCACCCCTTTGATCAGACCGATGGTGCCGATGGAGATCAGATCGTCCTGCTCGTTTTCATCGGCATAGTATTTTTTGATGACATGAATCACCAGCCGCAGGTTGTGCCGTACCAGCAGCTTTTCTGCATCCTCATCGCCGGATGCTTTGCGCTGCAAAAGATTGGATTCTTCTTCTTTCGTCAGTGTTTTTGGCAAAACACCGTAATCACTGATATGCAGCGCCAGACAGATCCAGTCGGAAAGGAAATCCAGCATCTAAACCACCTCTTTCCCTGTATCCTATGACGGATACGGACTGTCCTATGAAGCGGATCGAAAGAAAAGGGAACTGCAGCAAGCAGCAATTGACGCATAGCCGCCCGTCTATCAGGGAAAGAGAAGTTTTTGCTCGTGTAGCGATCATGGATAGCCGTATTTTTAGGGGGTGCCGCCGTAGCCCATGAGGAACGGCGAAGATTTTTTCTCGAAAAAGGAAAAACAAGCAGGTTTGATGGAAAGGATGATTTTATGGAACCATTCTCCCTCTGATTTTTATCGAACAGCACGCATATATGAAATATAACTGATATTAAAAATAGAAAAAAGCCTTCTGTATCAGAAGTTCTGATACAAAAAGCTTTTTATGGTGGAGATAAGCGGGATCGAACCGCTGACCTCTTGACTGCCAGTCAAGCGCTCTCCCGATACAGGCAGAAACGCACCCCCTGTTCTCCACTTCAAGCTTTAAAAAACTCTTCGATCACAAAACGGTACAGCTATAATACATACTAATATTTTCTGCATTATCAGCAAGTGCATAAAAGTTAAAAACTTTTTGCTTTTAAAGGCTTGTAAAATATCGGTTTTTTCTCACCGGCTTTAACCATTTCACGTGCAAGTAACTCTCTCATTTTTCTTAAGGCATCAAGGTATTCTTTATCATTTACAAGGTTACGTCTTTCGTCAGGATCATTTTTCAGGTCATATAAAAAATCATCATAATAAATCCGTGCGCTGTGTTTTATATTTCCCGGTCCGAGTGCTTTGGCAGAATACTTCCAATCCTTTGTGCGTACTGCCCTGCCGACTTGTGATTCACTGATCTGAATAAAAACACAATCTCTTTCAGGAACATCTGTCCTGTTAACAGGAAGAATATTTCCGGAACAGGCTTTCGGTATCTCAATTTCTGCAAGACTCAGAAGTGTAGGGGGAATGTCGATAAGACTGACAAGACAATTCATAATCTCGCCTTTATCTACAGCACCGCCACCAAAAACAAGGGGTGTATGTATACTCGAATCGTGACAGCTGCGTTTATATTCGGCATTTCGTGTTTTAAAATGACAACCGTGGTCACTTGTGTAGACAATAACCGTATTATCATACTGATCTTTATCCTTCAAAGCTTTAACAAGCCTTCCGACATTTTCATCAAGGGAATGAATAGCAGCGAGATAATCGGGATACTCTTCTTTGTAATTGCCCTTAAGAAATGTTAAATCCTCCGGCAAAGGATAGTCACGAAAATCATCAACTTTATCTGTTGGTCCTTCAAAATGACCTCTGTCATTCTGGTGATGTGGCTCAAGCTGTGAAACAAACATAAAGAAAGGCTTTTCACCGCTATGGTTATTTACATATTCAACCGCAAAGTCATTTATACAATCCGCTCTGTAACCCTTAAAATCAATCCGATTACCGTTACCGTCAAAAACATATCCGTCATAACCGTGTGAGGTAAACTCCAGAACATCTGCCGCACGCCAGTATTTATAACCGCCTTGTCTTTCCTTAGGAACAGCTGTTTTTTCGCAATGAACACCGATGCCTGCATAACGGTCTGAAGCAAGATGCCATTTTCCGATATACGCTGTATCATAGCCGTTTTCATTAAAATAATCAGCTAAAGTTTTTGTATCTTCTTTCAAAGCAATCCCGTTCCAATAGCAACGGTTTTCAGTTGCAAACTGACCTGTCTGCAAACAGGCACGGGCAGGGCCGCAAACCGGCTGGCAAGTAAAAGAATTCTCAAACAGCACTCCTTCTTCTCCTAATTCCCAGACATTAGGCATCAGGTTACTGTTCAGAGTGTCCCAGCGTTGTTGATCGGAAAAATATAAAATAATATTAGGCTTCATTTTTTTCTCCTTAATATTTATTAACATTATCTGTATATCCGTCAGATGTATTACAGTAAAGATTATAACACAAATATATCAGCATTTCAATAAAGCCATATATAATAAAACTCCGCACACTAATGTGTACAGAGTTTTGGTGGAGACGGTCGGGATCGAACCGATGACCTTCTGAATGCCATTCAGACGCTCTCCCAGCTGAGCTACGCCCCCATAAAAGGGTACATCGAACAATTTATTTATATAGTTTTTGTGGGGTGCGTTTCTGAGTGCTTCTCGCTCCCAGCTGAGCTATACCCCCACGCCACTGACTATTATATAACAGGTGCTTTCGTTTGTCAAGCACTTTTTTTGCGGTTTTTTATCTTCTCTTTTACGCCGCTTCCGCGTTTTCTCTTACGATCACTGCGCCCGGATAGTAGTGCAGCAAAATTTCCGTAAAGTCGGCGCCCTGCCTTGCCATATAGTCTGCTCCATATTGGCTCATGCCGACGCCGTGCCCTCTTCCTGTGACGGTAAAGAGCAAATGGTCATCGTCTTCCTCTATGGTAAAATTAGCGCTGTCCAGTTCCAGCGCATTTCTGACTTCTGCTCCGGTATAGCTTGTGCCGCCGATTATGACCGAATGCACGGAACCGCCTTCGGTGCGTTCGATCTCACCGACTGTCAGTTCATCCTGAACGGGCTGCCGGATTTTGGACAAGGCTGTGCGAACGGTATCTTTGTCCATGGTTTTTGTTGTCGTCAGACCGGAAGAAAGCGCATCGCCGCTGCTGGTTACGGAAGAAAGATAGGGATATTCGCCGCCCCAGATGTCTTCTGCGTTTTCCGTTCTGCCACCGCTGAGCGCGAAATACGCTGCCAGGATCGGTTTGCCGTCGTATTCTAAGCACAAATCTTTTACTGCATCCACAGCTGAAAGGATCTTTTGCCGGTTTTCTTCATATTTTTCTCCCCAGCGGTCCTTCATTTCTTCATCTGTCCAAAAGCCCTGGGCGGTTTCACTGTCTGCGGGAATGGCATCCTTTGTTTGCAAGGTATACCGGGCGTAGGACAGAGCGGCAAGCGCCTGTGCCTTCAGTGCTTCCTGTTCATATGCCGCGGGCATTTCCGCCGCAACGACGCCTAAAAGATATTCCCGCAGCGGAAAGACCTGGGTGCGGTTGCTTTCCGGCAAAAATACGGCAATGGTTTCTTCGCTTCCGGCAAACGCGTCGGTGGGCTGTTCGGTGATAAAGGATTCCTTGTCCGGTTCTGTTTGCTCTTGGCGGCTTATCAATCCCGGCACTGCCGCTAAAAACAGTCCCAGCAAAAGAGCCGTCAGGAAAAATCGCTTCATTGCTCCCACGCCTTTTCTTAATATATTGACATTTGCCTTTCATTGTAATAAAATATACTGTATATCATAGGGATATTTTGATCATTACCCGTGTGTACGGAAGGAAGGTTTTCTATGGCGAATGCCGATCACTCACTTACCCGCGAGATCCTTTCCAGTTTATGTGAAAATTTACGGGAAAATAACAGCATCGATGCGGAATATTACGATCGTTATAATGTAAAAAGAGGTCTGCGCAATGCAGACGGCACCGGTGTCATGGCCGGATTGACCAAGGTATGCTCTGTTGAAGGGTATTATATCGACGACGGCGAACGCATTCCAAAAGACGGTAAATTGATTTACCGCGGCGTGGATGTGGACGAGATCGTTGCCGGATGCAAGTCAGAAAACCGGTTTGGTTTTGAAGAGGTCGTTTGGCTGCTGCTTTTCGGATCGCTACCCACAGCAAAGCGGCTTGCCGATTTTTCCGCTCTTTTGTCACAGTGCCGGGAGCTGCCTCATGATTTTATCGAAGATGTTATCATGAATGCGCCTTCTGCCAATTTGATGAACAAACTCGCCCGCTGTGTGCTGGCATTGTATTCTTTTGATGAAAACCCGGATGATGTTTCGACCGAAAATGTTTTGCGGCAGTCGATTTATCTGATTGCCCGTCTGCCCAGCGTTATGTCCTACGCTTATCAGGTCAAAAGACGGCATTTTTACCATAAGAGTATGTATATTCATCCCATTGAACCGGAGCAGCAGACCGCTGAGGTGATTCTCAATTCACTGCGCTCCGACAAGCAGTTTACCGACCGGGAAGCCAAATTGCTGGATCTGTGCCTGCTGCTGCACGCTGACCACGGCGGCGGCAACAACTCGACCTTTGCTACCCGGGTGCTGACCTCTTCGGGAACGGATACCTATTCCGCTATTGCGGCTGGTATCGGGTCGTTGAAAGGTCCCAAGCACGGCGGCGCCAATCTGAAGGTTTCGCAAATGCTTTCGTTTATAAAGGAAGCTGTTTCCAACCCGTATGACGACGGACAGATCGCTGATTTCCTGACCCGCCTTGTGCGCAAGGAAGCGGGCGACGGCAGCGGGTTGATTTACGGCATGGGTCATGCGGTCTATACGCTTTCGGATCCGCGTGCCGTTATTCTGAAAAACGAAGCGGAGAGCTTTTCGCGCGATACCGAATTTGAAGAAGATTTCCACATTCTTTCTGCGGTTGAGCGACTGACGCCGGAAATTTTTGCACGCGAAAAGAAAAACAACAAAAAAGTTTGCGCCAATGTCGATTTGTATTCCGGGTTGATTTACAAAATGCTGCGAATCCCCGAAGATTTATACACGCCCCTGTTCACCGTGGCAAGGGTCGCGGGCTGGTGCGCTCATCGGATAGAAGAAAATATGACCAGCGGAAGAATTATGCGTCCGGCTTATAAATCGCTGGCGCTGCCGCAGGATTATGTGCCGCTTTATCAGCGGACTGAGGATACGGAAGCCCTCGGCCACCGCGCCTATATCCCATCGGAGGAGCGCTGACGCTTCCCGTTTTGGAAAGGACTGTTTTCGGTATGAAAAAAATCAAAAACTCGGTGAAGGCAATCGGAGCCGATGTCAGCTTTGCGCTGTTTGCTTTGTTTACAGCGGTCGTTGTGGGCATCCGTTCTTATCAGCTTATGTATTTGTTTGAGCCGGATACCGGTTTTTATCTTATGGAATCGAAGGGCAACTTTACCATCCCTTTGCTGTACGCTTTGGTGGGTGCCAGTTGTATTGTTTTTTTGCTGTTCGGCTTTTTGGGCGCGGAATTCAAGAAGCCAAAGCCTTTAGGGGAAAAGAACTATTACCTGGCGACTGCTGCGGTTCTGTTTGCTGTTTCTCTGGTTGCGGACGGGATGCTGCGCTTTTCGGATCTGTTCAATCAATATGAAGACGAGGCAAGCGAGACCGCCGGTTCTTTCCTTACAACAACTCGATCGTTCCCGCAGGCGTTTGAAATTCTTTTTGCGCTGTTGGCGGCGTTGTATTTTATTATTGTCGCTGTCTCTTTTTATACGGGCAAACCCTCTTACCGTTCCGCCCGGGTCATGTCGTTGACTCCGGTTTGCTGGCTGATGTGCCGGCTGATCAGCCGGTTTGTCAGAGCGGTCAGCTTTTTACATATGTCGGAATTGTTCTGGGAACTGGTGATGATTGTCTTTTTGATGATCTTCTTTATGGGACTGGCGCGGCTGATGAGCGGAATCGGCGCCGAGGGAAAATATTCCCTGACTTTTGGCGCAGGACTCTGCGGCGCGATGTGTGCGTTTTTGGTTGCCCTGTCGCGCGTGATTACCTATTTTGTCGCCTCTGGTGACTATCTTTCCGCCGATTCGCCCATAGAAGTCTGCGATCTGGGTGCTGCGATATTCATCTGTGTTTTCCTGGTGTCCTGCGCGCATGATTTAAGCCCGAAGGGGGATGCTGTCGAGCCTGCGGCGCAGAAGGTTGCCGCTTCCCGGCCGCCGGAGAAAACGGAGCAGGAAAAACGCGATGATGAGGCCTTTTTGATTGCCGACCAATATGCAAACCGCTATCTGACAGAAGACAGTTTTGATCTGGATAACGAACCGGATGACATCACAGCCACCAAAAAAACCGAACTGGTGGAACCTTTGGTCGCGGGAAGCGCGGCAGAAAAAACCGCAGAGTCGGCAGCCGACGCTGCTGAACCGGCAGAAAAAACCGCAGAGTCGGCAGCCGACGCTGCTGAACCGGCAGAACAAAGCGCCAAACCGACAGAACAAAGTGCTGAATCGCCAGAACAAAACGCCGAACCGGTCGCTGTGCCGGAGCAGACAGAGAAAGAAGAGCAGACAGAACCGCCGACAGAAGAATAAGGTTCAGACTTAGCAAAAAAAGAGGAGACTTGCGGTTGTTTTTTGAAAATATGGCCACGGCGGGGCTACAGGTGCTGACGCTCTTTCTTTTGATCGCAGTTGGTTTTATTGCGGACAAAACCGGCGTCTTTCCCGAAAAAGCGGCAAAGGGCTGTACCGATTTGCTGTTTTATGCTGTTACACCCGCAGTGATGCTGCATTCTTTTTTAAACATGGAATATTCCCATATGCGGCTGGCGTCTTTTTTCCTTGCGTTCGTGCTGGGGCTTTCGACGCATTTTGTGGGAATGGTTCTTTCTCTTCCCTTTTTTCGAAAAGGGAACCGGGATGTCGGTGTCGTCTATCGTTTTGCTTCCATTTACGGTAATATGGGGTATATGTGTTTGCCCCTGGCAGAAAAAATCACCGGCAGTGAGGGCGTTTTTCTCTGTTCGTCCGCTGTTGCCGCCTATAATGTGATGGTATTTACCCACGGCGCGCGCCTGATGGCGAAAGATGGCGCAAAACGAACCAGCGCGCTGCGGTCTCTGATTCTCAATCCCGGCGTGTTGACTTTACTTGTCGGACTGCCGCTGTTTATCTTTTCGGTTCGCCTGCCTGCGCCGCTGACGGAGGCGGTGGACTATGTGGCAAGTTTGAACAGTCCGCTTGCCATGATTATTTTGGGTACATATATTGCCAATTCTGATTTGAAAAAGCTGTTTTTGCAAAAAGAACATTATCTGATCGTTCTTCTGAAACAGCTCCTTATGCCGTTGATTATGATTACCCTTTACCGCCTGATCGGTCTTGAGGGTGTTACATTGACGGCCTGCGGTATTTCTGCCGCTGCGCCTGCTGCCGCCAATACGGTGCTGTTCGCCGCAAAATACGACCGGGATACCGCCGCCGCTTCTCAGATCGTTTCTTTCGGGACGCTGGCTGCGGTGTTGACCATGCCGATTATGATTGCTTATACGAAATTATGAAACAGACCTGTGATTTGCCTACGCCATCCGAAATACAAGCGGAGATAACCGGGCTGATTCCCCGGGAACTGCCTTTTGGTATCTGTGCGTTTTCCCGGATCGCGAATCGTCTTTTGGATTGCCGCAAGCGCGGACAGATTCCTGAAAATGCAAAAAGCGTACTGCTTCTGTTGTTTCCCTATCTTTTGGATGAGGAAATCTATCGGCACGCCAATGTATCCCGCTACGCCGTTTCAGCGGATTATCATACAATTGTCGGCGCATATCTTGACGAGCTGATTGAAAAACTGCGAAAAGCGGCACCCGGTTTTTCTTTCGCCGCATTTTGTGACAACTCTCCGATCCCGGAAGTTTATGCTGCGGCTCTTAGCGGATTAGGGGTAATCGGCAGAAACGGATTGCTGATTCATCCGGTTTACGGCTCTTATTGTTTTATAGGTGAAGTAGTGACCGATCTTGCGCTGACGCCTACGGGAAATTGTGTAAAGGGCTGTCCCGGCTGCGGCACCTGTGAAAAAGCATGTCCGTCTGGGGCGTTATCGGGCGGAAAACCGGAAGAAAAGATTTGTTTGTCCGCCGTGACACAGCAGAAAAAAGAGCTTTCGCCCGAACAGGCGCTTTTGATCCGTAAGCAGGGGCTGGCGTGGGGCTGTGACCGGTGTCAGACGGTTTGTCCTCTGAATCAGAATGCCAGGACAACGCCTCTTGCGCCTTTTTGGGAAACAGCGCTTCCGTTGGTTACGGTGCAGACGCCGGTCGAGGGCAGAGCATACGCCTGGCGGGGCGAAAAAGTCATTCGACGCAACTTATATTTGTTGGAAAAAATAGATAATAGATAGGAATCGTATTTCAACTCGGAAAGGGAAGATGTATGATGAAACTTGTTTTCGCAATTATCAGCAACGACGACCGCAACGCTGTGGTTGATGAGGTCACCGCCGCAGGTTACAGCGTGACCAGATTGGCATCCTCCGGCGGCTTTTTGCGCGCGGGCAACACCACGCTGATTTTCGTTGTCGAGGAAGATCGTGTGGAGCCGTTGATTGAACTGATCGGCAAGCACAGCAAGCGCCGCGAGCAGATTGTTTCCGCTGTAGCTCCGCAATATGGAGAAGGCTTTATTTCACCGGTACCGGTTTCCGTCACCGTTGGCGGAGCAACGGTTTTTGTGGTGGATGTTGAGCAATTCAGACAGCTATAATGAAAAAGTTCGACCTTCCTGAAAAATTCAAAAAAGAAGTTCGTGCGCTGCTGGAAAAGGATCGTGCGCCTCAAAGCATTCTGTTGACCGGTTCGACGGAAAACACACGCCGAAATGCAGCGGTGTATTTTGCTGCTGCGCTGGAATGTGAGGAGAAAAATGCGCCCTGCTTGACCTGCCGTGCCTGTCAAAAAGTCCTGTCCGGCGTTCATCCTGATGTCTATTGGGTGGAAAGCACAGGTAAGTCTGACAGCGTGCGGATGGATGATGTGCGGAGCATTCGCGAAACTTGTTATGTCGTCCCAAACGAGGGGAAAAGGAAAGTTTATCTGATCCCCCGCGCTGAACGCCTGCGTCCGGAAGCCCAGAACGCCCTGTTGAAGGTTTTGGAAGAACCGCCTCGGTTTTCCGCTTTTCTCTTATGCAGTGAGAGCAGAGCGGCTCTTTTGCCGACGGTGCTTTCGCGCGTTGTTGAGCTTTCGCTGGGCGATAGCCGAGACGACGGGATCACCAAAAAACAGGAAGAAAAAATAACGGGTGTTTGCCTTGCGGTATGCCGTGCAATAGCGGAAGGGGAGGAATACGCGCTTTTAAAAGCGCTGGTACCATTGGAAAAAGACCGTCTTGCTGTGGCTCGCTGTGCTGATCGTCTGGGGGAGTTGCTGCTTTCGGCGCTTTCAGGGCAAAATGAGAGTGAGGAAGCCGTTTTGCTTGGCCGGTGTTTTTCTGTTCCGCAGCTTTTGAAAGCGTACGATGTGTTGACCGGCGTGAAGGAAGCGGTTGACCGCAACGCGAATACATCGCTTTTACTATGTTTGTTTGCCGACGGGCTTTGTTCGCTTTTTCCTGCCCGTCATGGCTGATCGATAGAAAGGTTTGTTGATATGGCTGAAGTTGTAGGCATTAAATTTCGTGAAGTCGGAAAAATTTATTATTTTGATCCCAACGGCATTGTTTTTGTCAAAGGGGATCGGGCGATCGTGGAAACGGCGCGAGGCGTTGAATGCGGAGATATTGCGATGGAAAATACCGATATCAACGATGAGGAAATCGTCCAGCCGTTAAAGTCCATTATCCGCAAGGCGACAGAATCAGATTTGCATATTGTGGAAGAAAACGCCGAAAAAGAGAAAAAAGCCTTTGATATCGCTTTGAAAAAAATTGAACAGCATCGCTTGAACATGAAGCTGGTCAAGGTTGAATATACTTTTGATAACAGCAAAATTCTTTTCTTTTACACCGCTCCTTCCCGGGTGGATTTTCGCGAGTTGGTCAAAGATCTTGCCGGGGTGTTCCGTGCGCGGATTGAGCTTCGTCAGATCGGCGTTCGGGATGAATGCAAAAAACTCGGCGGTATCAGTGTGTGCGGCCGGCCTTTTTGTTGCAGTGAATTTTTAAGCGATTTTCAGCCAGTATCCATTAAAATGGCAAAGGAACAGGGCTTGTCGCTTAATCCTGCCAAAATCAGCGGCGCTTGCGGTAGGCTGATGTGCTGTCTGAAGTATGAACAGGACGCCTACGAGCATCTTTTGAAAATCACGCCGAAAACCGGCGCTCTTGTGGATACGCCGGAGGGTCGGGGTGAAGTGATCGACGCCAATTTAATAACCGGACAGTTGAAAATTCGACTGAACAAGCATCCGGATGCCGCGCCTGTTATTTTGTCGCGGGACGAGGTGAAAATTTTGCGAGACGCACAGATCCGCGTTGGCAAAAAGGAATTGGAAGCGTTAAAAGATATGGAATAAGACGCTGTCTTTTTAAATTATTTTATGGGGTGAGAGTTCATGGGCAAGCAAAAATGTTTGCGCTCGATTTGTGCGGTACTGTTGGCGGTCTGCTGCGCTTTTTCGCTTGCAGTCAGTGTTTTTGCCGCCTCTGACGGGATGTACGAGTACGAGGTCGTAGACGGCGGAGCAGTCATTACCGCGTATCTTGGCGCGGGCAATGCCGTGGTCACACTGCCGTCATCTCTGGGTGGTTATCCGGTCATTGGGGTCGGTGATGAAGCGTTCGGCGAGGTCAAGAATCATGTCAAGCCGCATGCGGAAGTGCGACAGATCCTTTTTCCGTCCGGTATTACCGAATTTGGTGACCGGGCGTTTGCGGGAACTTCATGGATCGATGATCCGGCTTCTGCGGATGCGGATGGTTTTTTAACGGTTAACGGTGTCTTGATTCGTTATCTGGGAGAAAATACTTCGGTTTCCGTTCCTTCGTCTGTCAAAAGCCTTGCCATTGGCGCTTTTGAACAAAATGAAACGATCCGTGAGGTTTCGCTTCCGGAATCCATCACTGAGCTGCCGGCATATGCCTTCTATAAATGTACCGCTTTGCGCAAGATTTCTCTCAGCGGTGTGCTGCGCAATATCGGGCAAAGCGCTTTTTATGGGTGTACCTCTTTGCAGGGCGTGTATGATCCATCCGGTCTGTTTCCCGATACGCTTGTAACCATTGCAGATAATGCTTTTTATCAGTGTTCGTCTCTTTCCGGAACACTGTCTCTCGGCTCGGAAATGGCAAGTCTTGGTACATATGCGTTTGCCGGTTGTACGGCGATGACCGGGATCGAATTGCCGGATACGCTGTACAGCATTGGCTCTTATGCCATCGGCTTTTCTTTGGAATATCGTTCCGGAAGCTATTATCCGATCCAAAACAAAGAGTTTGTTATTCATGTGACGCATGAAAAGGCGGATAGCGAAGAAGCGGAACAGCGCGTGCTGGCTTCTTATAACAAAACGGCGAATCCGATTTACCGGTATGCGAACGATCCGGACGGAACCGGTTATTTTGATGCGTTTACATTGCAGTGGGCAAGACTGGACTATCCCTTCCAGATGGGGGATGTCAATAATGACGGAAAAGTGACAACAGCAGATGCGCGGCTGGTTCTGCGCTGTGCGGTGTCGCTGGATGACCTTGTTTATGATGATGACCGCCGTGCCGCTGATTTTGACGGAGACGGTGAAATCCGTTCCGCAGACGCGCGGTCGATTCTGCGGCAGGCTGTTGGATTAAGTGATTGATTTTATAAAAACAAAGAAAAGGAACAGGTGAGCAGTATGACGGATCGCAAACAACTTTGCCCGGGCTGTATGTATCCCTCCCAGGCGCCGGATCCCTGTCCGGTCTGCGGATATTGTCCGGGTGATAAGCAGAACGCTCCGTTTCTGCCCATTGGCTCCGATGTCGGCGGCCGTTATGTGATCGGAAAAGTTCGTGAGAGCGGCGGAGACGGCGCAACTTATCGGGCATGGGATCTGGATCGCAGCAAACGGGTATTTTTACGGGAATTTCTGCCTGACGCCATTGCTTCGCGCGATACCGGCGATTCGCCTTTGTATGTTTTGAGCGGTTGCGAAAAAGTGTATGACGAGTGCCGGACGGCCTTTACCCGCCTGTGGGATAAATTGAGCAAATTGAACGGTCTCTCTTCGCTTATCAGTGTGCGGGAGCTTGTCAGCGACTACGGAACCGTATACGCGGTGTATGAGGACAACGGCAACATAACGCTGGACGATTATCTCAGGCGCCGCCCCAGAGGGCGCCTGAACTGGGATACTCTGCGCCCACTGCTGCTGCCGCTTTTATCCACTGTTGCAACCCTGCACGCGGCGGGAATTTTGCACGGCGGTATTTCTCCTCAAACAGTGACTGTTTCGCCGGACGGCAGGTTTTTTCTGGAAGGGTTTACCATCATTCAGGCACGGTGTTCGGTAGGGGATCTGAATGCGTCGCTTTACAGTGGTTATTCCGCTGTAGAGCAGCACGGCGCAAGACAGAAAATCGGTACATGGACGGATGTATATGCCCTGGGTGCGCTGCTTTATCGCTGCCTTGTGGGGCAGGATCCGATGCCGTCCGCCCGCCGTCAGGTGCATGATGAGCTGATGATTCCCGGAGATGTGGCGAATGCGCTGCCGCCCCATGTTTTGAACGCAATGATCGACGCGCTGCAAACAAAACCGGAAAATCGAACCGTAGAAGTGGAAGAGCTGCGTGCCGGGCTGCTGAATCAGCCTTTCCGCAAAAAGACCTATCCGTTAACTTTTTATAATTACAGTGATGTCAGCTATGTGAATCAGGATCGCAAGCCATATGTCGCGCAGACAGAATATTATACCGCAGGAAACGGCATTCCGAAGCTGCGGGAACGCGGCGGCGCCAATGTCAGCCGGTCTTATGAGCCGCAGAAACCCTCTGTGCAGTCTTCGCCGGTTCCGCCTGCTACAGAGGAAAAAAAGAGTGCCGCAGGCAAAGGCATTGCCGCTTTTGTCATAGTTCTGGTTTTGCTGGCAGGTGCGGTTTTGCTGTATTTGGGGGTATTTACCGATACTTTCCGTTCGGCAGAAGAACAGACCACCGAGTCTGCGCAGACCGTGACCTATACGGTCCCTTCCCTGTTGGGAAGAACGGATGTGTCTTTGAAATCCGACGCGGGGCTTCGTGAACAGTTTTCCCTGAATTATGTAGAAGAATATTCTGTTTCCGTTGCGGCAGGTTATGTCACTCGACAGAGTCCCGAGGCGGGGCAGGTCCTGCCGGAAGGGGCACAGCTGACGGTTTATATCAGTCTGGGACCACAGCCGCTGACGGTTCCCAATGTGGTCGGCATTGATGCGCAGCAGGCAAAAACCCAACTGGAAGCCATGGGCTTTGTGGTCGAAACAACAGAACAGGCAAATGACGGTTCTCATCAGGAGGGAATGGTTGCTTCCGTTTCGCCGGATGTCGGCGCCGCTTCTCAGCAGGGAGAAACCGTGACGCTTTCCGTCTGGGGCGCGCCCCCAACCTCTTCTTCTTTTCAAATCGGAGGAAATTCTTCAAACGGAAATTCCGGTGGGTTTGACCTTGGAGGCCTTGGGAATCTGTTCGGTCTTTTTGGATAATTTTTATATGGCAAAAACCCTTGTCTGTTCCGGCAGGGGTTTGCTTTTTTTACAAAAAATGCCATTCAAAAAATCCGATGAACTGTCTGAAAACAAACAGAAATTTTCCAATCTGCCCTTGCATCAGGAAAAGAAAAAAGGTATAATTGATCTGTATCGATATATACTTTCCTGTTTGTCGGGAAACGGTAATTTCATGCAGAAAGGTTGTTGCAAAATGAGCAAGATCGGTCACAACGCGAGAAAAGCATTCTGCGTTTTTCTCTGCGCTGCCCTCTGCTTTACCAGCTATGCTTTGTTCGCACCTACACGCGTAGACGCGATTGTCTATGACGGCGGTGCTGCTGTCCAAGAAGCAGACAAATACGGTACGCCCGTTTGGAATGACAGTGAGATTGAAAACACTTCCAATGCAAACTGCCGCTGGGCGCAGTGGCGGGATCGCGACGGAAAGTGGGTTCAGGTTTATTATCCGAAACATATTTATCTGGATATTTCTGAAACGCTGCAATCGGCCGGATACAGTATGAAGTTTACCTGGAATTACGGCAATAGCGGCGGTTATAATTACCGCATTGTTGCCGGCGGCGCTGTTTGGGGCGACACCGATCAGTTTATTTACAACGGGAAGCCTGCCAATTTTACCGCTATGACGGATCATTTCTCCAATTACAGTGTGGACGCCTCCCTTGCCTCCGACATCAACGGCGTGACGAACAGTGAAAGTGATGTCGCTTTTTATTCACAGAACTGGAATCCGCCCTATGCCAATGCCGAAACGCTGATCTGGGTCAGCATGAGCGCGGAGAATCATTCCGCCTATGTGTACTTGCAGGGTATGCCGACCGGTACGGGTTCCTTTACTTATTCGACTTCCGGCGTCAGCGGAAACGATGTAAAGTGTGTTTGGTACCAGAGCAAGTCAGGCAGCTCCTGGCGCGATGACGGTCAGAGAACCAAACCGTCTGCCGTCAGCGACTATATCGACAGCTATCATCAGACGAATGATTACAAAGAAATCTTTTGGGATGTCACGATTTATGACAAGTCCCAGTTGGATAGCGCAATCAAAACCGCAGAAAGAGTCATTGCCGATAATCAGAATTATACCGCTTTGACGGATGCGGCGGTCTGGAATTCTCTGGTACGCGCTTATAATACAGCAAAGTCTTTGCTGGTGACTCGTGAAACCACGCAAAATGAGCTTGATTCGGCGAAAAATGCTTTGCAGACAGCGATGAACAATGTTGTCTTCAAAGCCGACCTGACTGAGCTGAATACCCTTTTGGATCAGGCAACCGCTACCATCACGCATAGCGATTATGCCGTAACTTATACGGCGGCAAGCCGCACGGCTTTTGAAAACGCCATTATTGATGTTAGAAACAGCCTCCAAAGACTACAGATCAGAGAATATCCCGCTGCCACAACGCCAAATGCCGGCGCTCAGGCTTTGGCGCAGCAGGAACGCGTCGATGTGCTGGTTGAAGAAGCCCGCGATGCGTTTGATTTGCTGGTCATGCAGCAGGCAAGCTTTATTGCTTTTGATACTTTTGTGGCGACCCACCCGGTCAACGAATGTGCGACCGGTACGAATGTTGAGCGGTTCAACGCAATCGTTGCGGAATTGAACGCCATGAAACAGCAGGGCTGCACGATCGATCAGCAACCTGAAATCGACGCAAAGGTCGCGGAATTGGAGCAGTTGTACGGTGCTTTTGAGTATCAGCACGCCGGTTATAACGCTGTCGTGACTCTCGAACCGACCTGCACCGAAAAAGGTCTGACGCAGTACACCTGCTCTCGCTGCGGCGATACCTATACCCTTGAGACAGACGCGCTCGGTCATGATTTTTCCTCGGAATTTACCGTTGACAGAGCTGCGACCTGCACCGATCCCGGTTGGGAATCCCGTCATTGCTCCCGCTGTGACGCGACCACCGACGGCAGAGAAATCGGTCTTGCCCCCCATAATTATTCGGTAGAAGTGGAAGGCTCCCGCGTTGACGCAACCTGCGTTGCGGAAGGTTCCGTGCAGATGCAGTGTTCTGTCTGCGGCACACAGAAAGCCGAATTGACAATTTTGCCCAAAGACCCCAACAATCATGTGCACATCGGCGACTGGGAGGTCGAAACCCCGGCTACCTGCGGCGCCGCCGGTACAGAAGTCCGTAAATGTTTGGATTGCGGCGCGACGATTGAAAGCCGTGAAATTCCTGCCACCGGTGAGCATACCGTTCCCGATGCGTGGGATGAAGTGGTTGAGCCTGTTTGCGGTGAAGATGGCTACCGCGTGAAATTCTGTTCTGTTTGTCATCAGCAGATCGTTTATGAAGTAATCCCTGCGACAGGCGAGCATGATTATCAATATGTCGAGGGTTCCCGCATTGAGCCGACTTGCGCTTCGGACGGTGAGGAAACCTATCGTTGCACAATCTGCGGACATGAAGAAACCCGCGTACTGCCGATGACGCCTGATGAACATCAGACGGAAGAATACATTGTTCAGCCGACCTGTGGCACAGACGGCGAACGCGTCATTCTGTGCGTGATCTGCCATAAAGTTTTTCTGCGTGAAGTGATCCCTGCGACGGGCGAGCATCACTATGAGGTGATCGACGAAACCGAATCCACCTGCGCAACGCCGGGCAGCCGTATTTATCAGTGCTCTGTTTGCCAGAATACACTGACCGAAACCTTCCCGCTGGATCCTGCCAACCATGAAGGCCCGCAGGTTCTGATGAACCAGAAAGATGCCACCTGCGGCACGGACGGTTATACCGGTGATCTGTGCTGTGAAGCCTGCGGTTATGTTTATGAAACGGGCGAGGTCATTCCCGCTACCGGTGTCCATACCTATGACGACGGTACCTTCATTGTGATCTGTACGCCCGACAGAGACGGCGTTTGCCGTTATACCTGCACGGGATGCGGAATCTATTATGATGAAACCGTGGTTTGGGAAAATCATACGCATCGCGGTGGGGAAAGCTTTGCTACCTGCACCAGCCGCGCCAGATGTGAAGCCTGCGGCGAACCTTACGGCGACTATAATAACGACAATCACACAGCCATGGTTCCGGTTGCCGCTCTGGCAGCCACCTGTGAGACTGCCGGTCACGGTGAGGGCGTTTACTGCGAGGCTTGCCGCAAATATGTCGTCGAGCCGGAAGTGATCCCGGCGCTCGGTCATGTTGATGAAAACGACGACCAGATTTGCGACCGCTGTGGTGCTGAAATCCCGGAAGAGATCACAAAAGAAAACTTCCGCTGCTCGATGTGTGACACTTATGAGGCGAACAAAGATAAGCCGTTGGTCGGATGGATTTATACTGTACTTCACGCCATTGTGCATTTCTTTGAGTCCATGTTTATTCCCTATTGATCAAACTGCATAAGCAAATGGGGTAAGCAAAATGCCCGGCCGGGGATCTCTCCGGTCGGGCATGCTTGATTTAAATGACGACAAATCGTCTTTTGGAAAGGGAGAAGGAATGGAAAACAGCCGCGTTTTTTCTACTGAAGGATTTCTTGATGTTACGGATTGTACAGCAGAACCTGCTGACGATCTTTCAGAAAATACAGAGATCGGATATGCGTGCAGATGTGCGGTTTCTGTTTTTGCCGACGGCAAGGTTGAAATCGATTCAATGGAAGCAGCGCCAAAACAGCTGGAACGGTTTTCCATGTCGGATATTGTGAGTCTCTTTTATACACGGCTCTATCCGATGGATGTCGTGCTGCTTTTAGAAGATAAGGAATTACGGATTTCTTTTCCATCAGCAGAAGGAAAAGCCGGATTCCTTGGTGCACTTTCCGGTTTATCTGACAGCCTGCTGAAATAATCGTTTTTTTCGCTGCCGCGGCTTTATCGATCGCTTCGAGCCATTGCCACGGTCAGCCAATATCCCTTTGGATAGGGAATGGAAAAATAAGAAAAATCGGTTGTATCTACGCCGAACAGTCCACAGCCCGCCGCTTTTGCGGCGGCTTCTTTTTTTGTCCAGAAAAGGGTAAAAAGTGAATCGGGGTCTGGTGCGGCAGCAAGTCGGTCTTGTTCTTCCGCAGTGAAACAACGCGCTGCGACAGCGGGCGAAAAAGAACGGATGCGTTCCAGATCAATGCCGACACTGCCGTTTGCGGCGGCAGCGGCTGCAAAGGGCTTGCTGTGCGTCAGTGAAAAGAAAAATTCCGGAAGAACGGGCAAAAAAGGTTTGCCGTGATCCGTTTTCATTTCCCGCAAGGAGGCGGCAGATGACGGATTTTCCAAGCCTTTTGTTTGATAAAAATCTTCCAACAGCTCCCATGCCGCCGCACGGACACATCGGGAAGGCAGTCTGCTGTTTTTTTCGCTTTGCCAGCAAGGCAGCAAGGCTGTTTTTTCGGAAACAGGCAAAAGGGAAACGGTAACATTCTCCACGCGAAGAATCAGCATAAACACACCTCCTGTGGAAAAGATAGCAATAGCAAAAAAGGGAAAAGAGGATTTTTATGATCTATTTGAAAGCGTTTCTGGTCGGCGGTGCAATTTGTGCAGTCGGTCAAGTCTTGCTGGATCGAACCAAATGGACGCCGGCACGCATTTTGGTCGGTTTTGTGTGCATCGGCGTTGTGCTCGGTGCGCTGGGGTTATATGAACCGCTGGTAGAATTTGCCGGGTGCGGTGCTTCCGTTCCGTTGACGGGATTCGGCAACCTGCTGGCAAAAGGTACGGCGGAGGCGGTAGCCGAAAAAGGATTGATCGGCGCATTGACAGGCCCGTTGGGCGCCGGCGCGGGCGGCATCCTGGCTGCTGTTTTAAGTGCGCTGGCGGTTTCATTTTTGACAAAGCCCAGGGCAAAGTAATCAGCGGTATTGCGCAATCATGCGTACCGCTTCCGCGTCGCATCGCTCGTTTTCAGCATGGCCGTTATGCCCCTTGATCCACTGAAAGCGCAGCCGATGGGGCGCGGCGGCTTGCAGAAAAGCTTCCCAAAGTTCGCGGTTGGGAACGGGCTTGTTGTCGCTTTTGCGCCAGCCTTTTTTCTGCCAGTTATAGACCCAGCCTTTGGAGACCGAGTCCGCTACATATTTTGAATCTGTGGTGATCAGCACTTCACAGGGGCGGTTCAGTGCCCGCAGCCCTTCAATCACAGCGGTCAGTTCCATGCGGTTATTCGTCGTTTCCCGGCTGCCGCCGCTGAGTTGTTTTTCATATTTTCCGTATCGCAAAATACAGCACCAGCCCCCGGGACCGGGGTTGCCCGAACACGCGCCATCGGTAAATAATTCTACGATCAAGCGGTTTTCCCTCTTTCTTTTGCCTTTGTCATAAGACAGCCAATGGTTGTTGTATTGCGTCTTTCACATTATTATACCACATCCGAAACAGATTTTTTTGTCATTGGGGGTTTATTTTCCCAAATCCGGGCAAAATAACGATAAAATCATGGAAAGGATGATCGGTTTTGAAAGCAGTGATTTTGGCAGGCGGGGAAGGGAAACGGCTCAGACCCCTGACGACCTTTACGCCGAAGCCGATGGTGCCCTTGTTCGGCAAACCGGTGTTGTATGAACTGCTCAGACGGCTGAAAAGCGCCGGCGTCGATGAAGCGGTTGTGACGCTTCGGTATTTGCCGGAACAGGTGCGCCATGTTTTCGGCGGAGAGTTTGAGGGAATGCGCCTGCAATATCGCGTAGAGCAGCAGCCGCGGGGAACGGCCGGCGCGGTTCGTGATGCGGCGGCTGGGTTTGACGAACCGTTCTTGATCGTCAGCGGCGATGCGGTTTGCGATTTTGATTTTGAAAAGATCATGCAATTCCACCGGGAAAAAGAAAGCCGCTTTACCATTGCCTGCCGCCGCGTGCGTGAGCCGGGGGAGTATGGGCTGGTTCGCGTCAACGAGACAGGGCGGATTTCTGGATTTTCGGAAAAACCCGGCTGGAACCGAACCGATACCGATTTAGCCAACACCGGCGTATATGCGGCGGATCCATCGGTGCTTTCGCTGATCGATGAAAACGGCAGCGTGGATTTTGCTGCTGATGTTTTTCCGAAAATACTGCATGCAGATCTGCCTTTCTTTGCCATGGAGCAGGAAGGGTATTGGTGCGATATCGGTTCCCCTGAAAGTTATAAGGACTGCCATTGGGCGGTTTTGGATGGAAAAACCGCCATTGAACTGCCGAAAAAACAAAAGGATGTTTATTGTGAAGGTACGCTGCCTACCGGCAGTTTTACCATCATTCCTCCGGTTTGGTTCGGCAAAGGGGTCAGCGTCGGAAAGGATGCGGTCATCGGTCCATATGCGGTTGTCGGCGACGGCTGCTATATCGGCAAAGGGGCAACGGTTCGCAAATCGGTTTTACAGCAAAAGGTATTTTTAGGTGAAAATACCATGATAAGCGATGGCATTTTATGTGAGGGCGTCAGTGTAAAACGAGAATGCCGGATCTTTGAAAATGCGGTTGTGGGCGCAAGAACGGTGATCGGCGAAGGCTCCAGCGTTGCCGGTTCGGTCATAATCGATGCTGAAAAACAGGTTGCGAAACATTCTGTGGTGTCGGAAAATATTCATGAAAGCACCGCTCAGCCGGATCTTTTGGAGGATGGAAGCCTGAGCGGCGCAGCCTTCACGGAGCTTTCCGTCAAAGCAGCGGCGACGCTGGGGGCTGCCTTCGGCAGCGTTCACAGCGGAAAATATCTTGCGCTGGGCAGTGATGGAAAAAACAGCTCCATGGCGATTCTTTCTGCTTTCAGCGGCGGGGTCATATCAGCAGGCGGCAATGTATGGGATTTGGGACGGGGTTTTGCGTCGGAGTTTTTCTTTATGCAGACTTACAGCGGAATGCACGGCGGCGCTTTTGTCAGTACCGAAAACGGGATCGTTTCCATTCACCTGTGCGGTTCTCACGGTCTGGCGCCGGGCAGAGCGGTGGTTCGCGATTGCGAGTACCGTTTCCGTCGTTCGGATTTTATGGCCTGCAACCCGGAGCATTGCGGTTCGGTGCGGGAAATGTCCTATCTTTTGCCGATGTACCGCCGTCAGCTCGGTTTGTTCAAAGATGAATACTACGGTGCACGCGCTTTTACCATTGTTTCGGAAAACGAGGATATCCGTGATTTTTGCCGGGAATTTTTTGGAAGGCACTGTGTGGAAGAAGAAGGCTTGCCTGCTTTTTCGATCAGCCGGGACGGAAGGAAAGTGACGCTGACGGACGAATTGGGGGAATTCGCTTCTTTCGATCATCTGCTTGCCCTTTGCTGTTTTGATGAATTTTCGCATGGAAACGATGTTGCCGTTCCCTATGATGCGCCGAAAATCATTGACCGTATGGCATCGGAAAACGGCTGTCATGTTTTGCGCTGCTGTGATGAAGATGACGCGCAGAATCCTGAAATGGCAAAACGCATTGCCGAAAGCGTATGGAGCCGGGACGCGCTTTTCATGACCGTAAAACTGTTGGATATGAGTATTCGCCGTCACACCGATCTGCACGGTCTGCTGAAACAACTGCCGGTCTTTTTTGTCTATGAAAAATCCCTGGCTGTTCCCTCCGACGGCGCGTACACAGGAGAAATTCTGCGTCGTTTTGGTGAGGAAAGTGAAACGCATACCGGCGCGGGTATTCGCCTGAGCCGTCCGCAGGGCGAAGTGCTTTTGACCGCATCTCCCAAAGGCAGGCGCATTCGCATCCTTGCGGAATCAGAAGATTCGGAAACGGCGAAAGAGCTTTGCGGCGCAATAGAAGATCAGATTTTTTCATTAACGAACCATTGACGCAGCAGCGTTGAAAAGGGAGGGGGGATTTTCCCTTCCTCCCTTTTTGTCTGCCGGGTGAAGCAAGTCTTGACTTTGGTTGGGTAAGATAGTAAAATAAAGAAGATACATAAAAATGGGAAAAATTGCTTTGCGCTGCGTTGGGAAGCGCCCCGTTTTTTCACAATAACAAATTGACCGCGAAGGCCTCGCGGTTTCTATAAAGTTCACCGCCGTTTGTCAGGCGGTATCAAAAAAAGGAGAATTTCATGCCAAGACAAAAGAATAATGATTTGTCAAATGTCCGTGTCGGCGCGAAAATCACGCCGGCAAAGAAGCCCCGTGCCCCGCGCACAGCCAAACCCGCCCGGACAAAAAAGCCCGCCGCACAAAAAAAGAAAGAGGAACCGATTCGCATTTCCTTCCTCGGCGGTTTGAACGAAATCGGCAAGAACATGACTGCTTTTGAATATAAAGAGGATATGATGCTTCTGGATTGCGGTCTGAGTTTCCCGGATGCGGATATGCCCGGTGTGGATCTGGTTTTGCCTGATTTCACCTACATTACCCGTAATGCTGATAAAATTCGCGGTATTGTGATCACCCACGGACACGAAGACCATATCGGCGGTCTGCCGTATCTTCTGAAAGAAGTCAATTTGCCGATCTATGCTACCCGCCTGACGGCCGGATTGATTATGGGCAAGCTCAAAGAGCATAATTTGGATAAATCCGTTGTGCTGAATGTGATTAAACCCGGTGATGTAATCAAACTTGGCGCGTTTTCCGTGGAAGCCATTCATGTGAATCACTCCATTCCCGATCCGATCGGCGTTGCCATCAAATGCGGCGGCGGTACGATCATCCATACCGGTGATTTCAAAATTGACTCAACGCCCATTGACGGGGATATTATTGATCTGGCTCGTTTCGCTGCGCTCGGTCGGGAGGGCGTGCTCTGCCTGATGACAGATTCCACCAACGCTGAGCGTCAGGGATATACCGAAAGCGAACGCAAAGTCGGCGGATCGCTGAACCACCTGTTTGCCTTAGCCGGAAAAAGGCGGGTCATTGTCGCAACCTTTGCTTCCAATATCCACCGGGTTCAGCAGATTATTGACATCTCCGACCATTTGGGCAGAAAAGTTGCTCTTTCGGGCAGAAGCCTTGAAAATGTAGTCGCTGTTGCGGCGGAATTGGGGTATTTAAAGGTTCCCGATGGGATTCTGATATCGGTGGATGAGGTCAAAAAATATCCGGATGAAAAAATCACGCTGATTACCACCGGCAGTCAGGGCGAGCCGATGTCCGCTCTGACGCGGATGTCGTCTTCCGATCACCGCAAAATCCAGATAACGCCCAATGATGTGGTCATTATTTCCGCTACGCCCATTCCCGGCAACGAAAAAACCGTCGGCAAGGTAATTGACGATCTGCTGATGTTGGGCGCAGAGGTCTTTTACAATCAGATGTACGATGTTCATGTTTCCGGTCATGCCCGGCAGGAAGAGTTGAAAATGATGCTGAGCATCGTAAAACCGAAATATTTCATTCCTGTTCACGGAGAGAGAAAACACCTGACCGCCAACGCATTTTTGGGTGAATCCGTTGGCATACCCCGTGAAAATATTCTGCTTGCTGCCAACGGAACGCAGGTCACCCTGACTTCTTCCTCCATGAAAGCCGACACGACGGTACCTGCCGGCAGGGTTTTTGTGGATGGCTACGGTGTGGGTGATGTCGGAAATATTATTTTGCGTGACCGTAAAAAATTATCGGAAGACGGATTGCTGGCAGTCAGCTTCGCCATCGACACAACGAACGGCTGCATGATCGCCGGACCCACGATGGAATCGCGCGGCTTTGTTTATGTCAAGGATTCTGACGAGCTGTTCCATGACGCCTGTGCTCTGGTGGAAAAAATCGTCGCCCGTTATACGAAAAAAGGCAGGGTAGATATCCCGGCGGTGAAAAATCATATCCGTGATGAGCTTACCCGCTTTATGTATGAGCGGACCAAACGCGGTCCGATTGTTGTTCCGATCATTCTGGAACTGTAAAATGTAACCAAATCCCGAAAGGATGAGATCAGATGGATGTTATTTTGCTTCAGGATGTGAAAAGCCTTGGCAAAAAAGGCGAAAAAGTAAAGGTCAATGACGGTTACGGCAGAAACTTTCTGCTGCCTCGGGGACTTGCCAAAGAGGCGAACGCACAGGCAATAAGCGAGCTGAAGAACCGCGAAGCCGCCACAGCTTACAGAAAGGCGGAAGAATTAAAAAAAGCACAGGAGGATGCCGCCAAAATCTCAGGCAAAACGGTCGTCCTTACAGCGAAAGCCGGTCAGAACGGCAAGCTTTTCGGCTCTGTTACCGCAAAGGAAATCGCGGAGGGTCTGCTTGCGCAGTTTGGTGTGTCGGCGGATAAACGGAAGATCACAGTACAGGAGATCAAAGCCTTCGGCACCTATGAATGCGAAGTCAAACTGCACACCGATGTGACGGCGAAATGCTTTGTGCGGGTCGGCGAATAAAAACGGGGGAGTAAACCTTGGCTAACGAAACGCGCTTTACGCCGGAAGGCGAGCTGCCGTTTTCTCTGGAAGCGGAACAGGCTGTGCTCGGCTCCATTCTTTTGGATCCGTCGTGCCTGAATGCGGTGGCTATGACGCTGAAGGTGGAGCATTTCTACTTACAGCAGCATCGCGATATCTATTCACATATGCTGGCGCTGGACACTTCCTCCGGCGGCAAGCTGGACGCGCTTCTTTTGCTGAACGCCTTAAAGGAAGATAAGTTGTTTACCGATGAGGCGGGCAAAAATTATCTGTATCAATTGTCTGTGAATGTGCCGACGACCGAGAATGTGGAATCCTATGCGCGCATTATCAAAGAAAAATATTATGTGCGCAGCCTGATTCTTGCATCCCGCGAGATCATTGAAAATGCACAGTCCGGCAGCGAGGATGCGGAACTGCTTTTGGATTTTGCGGAGCAGAAGATTTATAATATTCGTCAGGGGCAGACCGTTGCGGGCCCGAGCCGGCTGGGAGATATTATCCCCGGGGTGTATGAGCGGCTTCGTCAGCTTACTTCCGATGAACGCGAGCAGTACATGGGGCTGAAAACCGGTTTTGAGGATCTGGATCGGGTGACCACGGGTCTGAATAAGTCCGATCTGATTATCATCGGTGCGCGTCCTGCAATGGGTAAAACCAGCTTTGCGTTGAATCTGGCGCGGAATGTTGCCGTGCGCGGACATAAAAAAGTGTTGTTCTTTTCTCTGGAAATGGGCAAGGAGCAACTGGCGCAGCGTGTCCTTGCTACGGAAGCGCGTGTTGAAAGCACCAAGATGCGTACCGGCAGATTTGATGTGCCGGAATGGCAAAAACTGGCACAGGCGACCATGTTTTTGTCGGATATTGAGCTTTATTTTGACGATACTTCCAATATTACCGTACCGGAAATGAAAGCGCGCATCCGGCGTTTGAAAAATGTAGACTGTGTGATTATCGATTATTTGCAGCTGATGAAATCTGCTGTAAAAACCGATAACCGTGTACAGGAAGTTACTGAAATTACGCGCAGTTTAAAATTGATGGCGAAGGATTTGAATATCCCGGTCATTACCTGCGCGCAGCTGGCGCGCGGTACGGAGCAGCGCGGAAAATCCCATAAACCGCAGCTCTCCGATTTGCGTGAATCCGGATCCATTGAGCAGGATGCGGATATTGTCATGATGCTTTATCGTGACAATTACTATTCCGATACCGGTGAGGACGGCCCTGCGCTGCCCAATACGGCGCAGGTTCTTGTGCAAAAGAACCGCCACGGCCCGACTGCCGATATCGATTTGAACTGGATTCCCGAATTTACCCTCTTTACCACAAAGGAACGAGATCGCGATGAAAACGAAAGTGCTTGAGTCGGTCGCGCGATATTCGATCCCCCTTGACGGGCGGGAAATCATCGTGGCTGTTTCCGGCGGCAGTGATTCCATGGCGCTTTTGCACCTGCTGGTGACGCTGAGAAGCGAATGTCATCTGACTTTGCGCGCCGCCCATGTCAATCATGGGATCCGGGGAGAGGACGCGCAGCGGGACGAACGGCTGGTACGCAGAGCGTGCCTTCTCTGGGGGGTTCCCCTTGCTGTTTTGCGCGCGGATGTGCCTGCGCTGGCGAAGAAAAGCGGCGAAGGGTTGGAGGAATGCGGCAGACGGATCCGATACGCTTTTTTTGAATCTCTTTCGCACGATGCGCTGATTGCCACCGCCCATCATGCCGAAGATGCGGCAGAAAGTTTTTTGCTGCATCTGGCGCGCGGGTGCGGGCTTGGCGGACTGACAGGGATTGCGCCTGTACGCGGCCGGCTGATCCGTCCGCTGATCGACTGTGAAAAAGCGGAAATTTACGAGTACTGCCGCCAGAATAACATTCCTTTTTCGGAAGATCAAACCAATGCGGATGAAACTTACGCAAGAAACCGGCTGCGCCGCAGAGTGCTGCCGCAGATGGAAGAAATCAATCCGGCTTTTCTGCGTTGCTTCAGCCGCGCCGTTTTTTTGCTGCGGGAGGATGAGGAATATTTATCCCGACAGTGCCAGCTTTTTGCCGAACGGGCAAAAACAGAGGAAGGATATCGCGCCGATGCGCTTTTAGCTGCTCCAAAGGAATTGCGGCACCGGCTGTTGTTTTTTGTGCTGCGCGATCTCGGCGGTACCATTCCCGAAACAACCCATGTTTTTTGTTTGGAAAAAATTCTGACGGAAGGCGGGTCTGTGACCGTCCCCGGCGGGCGTGTGATTCAATGCGATAAAACGCTTGTTTTTTTGAAAAAACAGCCGTCGGCGGCTGAACCTGCGCCTCAAATTTTTGATTCGCTTCCGGAAAAATATTATTTCGGAAGAAAGGAAATTACTTTTTCTCTGACTCCTCCGGAAAAATCTGAAAAAAATGGTTTTGGGGTGTTTCAATATTCCATCAATTATGATAGAATAATATATCCCGTAACCATTCGAGCCAGACAGAACGGTGATTTTTTCCGTCCTGCGGGCAGAGGAGTTAAAAAAACGCTCCGTCAGCTTTTCCGTGAAGCCAAAATTCCGGTTGACGAGCGCGTGGACTGCGTCCTGCTTTGTGATCGGGACGGCATCTTTCTGGCGGAAGGATTCGGCGTGGATGAACGGGTAAAAAGCACAGGTGAAAATCGCTTGTATATTACGATACGGAGAAATGAGCATGACGGAAAATATTCAAAACATTCTGCTGACTGAGCAGCAGCTTCAGAAAAAAGTCGAAGAACTCGGCGCAAAGATCAGCGCGGATTATCAGGGTAAGAAACTGTTGATGGTCAGCGTGCTGAAAGGCTCCGTGGTCTTTATGGCGGATCTGATGCGCCATGTTACCATCCCCTGTGAGATCGATTTCATGTCGGTCAAAAGCTATGGGAACGACACCAAATCTTCCGGCGAGGTTCGCATTACCAAGGATCTGGATCGACGGATCGAAGGGTACGACCTTCTGATCGTGGAGGATATCCTTGACAGCGGCAGAACGCTTTCTTATCTGCGTCAGGTGCTTTTCGCACGCCATCCGGCAAGCATTCGCATTTGTACGCTGCTCGACAAGCCGGATCGGCGCGAAGCGAAGGATGTGGCGGCAGACTATGTCGGCTTTGTGATCCCGGATGCTTTTGTGGTCGGTTACGGTCTGGACTATGCGGAAAAATACCGCAATCTGCCTTATGTGGGGATTGTTACCCCGTAAGTGAAAACAAAGAAAAAGATCCGGCGCTTGCGCCCTTTATCATAGATCGGGATTTTTCATCCCATAAAGGAGTGACCATTACTTGAATAATCGGTGGAAACAAATCCTTCCGTATCTTGCCATCCCTTTGCTTTTGATTGCCATGCTTCTTTTCCTGACCACTCGTCAGCAGCCGGAAAAGCTGGCATATTATGAAGTCATCGAACTTTTTGAAGAAGATCAGGTGTCGGAATTCACCCTGAATCTGAGCAGCGGTGAGCTGGAATACCGCTTAAAAGGGGACGATACCGGCATTCGCAGCTATACGGTGCCGAATGTCAGTATGTTTATCGACGACATCCACGATCATGTCAAATCCTATAACGAAAGCGTACCTGAAAACCAGCAGATCAAATACGATTACCTGCGTGGCTCTTCCAATTCCTGGTGGGTCAGCCTTTTGCCGACGGTCATTTTAATGGCGGTTCTGGGCATTGCGATGTATGTCATGATGCGGAAAATGAACCAGACCATCACCAGCGAAACAAACCGCACCATCAGTTTCGGCAAAGCGCGTATCCGCAACGGCAAAGACGAAAAACGAAAGACCACTTTTGCCGATGTTGCCGGTGCGGATGAAGAAAAGGCGGAATTGCAGGAGATCGTTGACCTTTTGCGTGATCCCAGCCGCTTCCACGAACTGGGTGCACGGATCCCCAAGGGCGTGCTTTTGGTTGGCCCTCCCGGCACCGGTAAAACGCTGCTGGCCAGAGCGGTTGCAGGTGAAGCGGATGTTCCCTTCTTCTCTATTTCCGGTTCTGACTTTCTGGAAATGTATGTCGGCGTTGGTGCATCGCGTGTGCGTGATCTGTTTGATCAGGCGAAAAAGAACGCCCCGTCTATTATCTTTATCGATGAAATTGATGCGGTCGGACGCCACAGAGGCGCCGGCATGGGCGGCGGTCACGATGAGAGAGAGCAAACGCTGAACCAGATGTTGGTAGAAATGGACGGTTTCGGATATAACGAAGGCGTTGTCGTCATTGCCGCTACCAACCGCCCGGATATTTTGGATCCGGCGCTGCTGCGTCCCGGCCGTTTTGACCGTCAGGTGACCGTTGGGCTGCCCGATGTCAAAGGCAGAACGGAAATTTTGAAAGTTCACGCCAAAAAGCCCTATAAACCCCTTGCGCCTGATGTGAAGCTGGAGGAAATCGCAAAGTCCACTGTCGGATTTACCGGCGCGGATCTGGAAAACCTTCTGAACGAAGCGGCGCTTTTGGCGGCGCGGCGTAAGAAGAAAGCGATTTCGATGAACGAGATCGAGGAAGCGACAATGAAGGTCATTGTCGGTACGGAGAAAAAATCCCATAAACGCACCATGGAAGATAAGCGCATCACCGCTTATCACGAAGCGGGTCATGCCATCGCTACGCATTTTCAGGACGGGCAGGATCCCGTTCAGCATGTTTCCATTGTGCCGCGCGGTATGGCGGCGGGCTTTACGCTGTCGCGTCCGGAACAGGACAGTATGCATGTGTCCCGTCAGTATCTTTTGGATGAGATCGTCGTTCTTTTGGGCGGCCGTGTATCGGAAGAACTGTTTATTGGCGATATCTGTACAGGCGCGTCCAATGACATCGAGCGGGCAACCGAGATGGCGCGCAATATGGTCACGAAATACGGCATGAGCGATTCGCTCGGGCCGATCAATTACGGAAGCGGTGACCATGAAGTCTTTTTGGGTAAGGATTACGGCAACATCCGTAATTATTCCGAAGCGGTTGCGGCGGAGATCGATGAGGAAATCAACCGCATCATTCATTCCAGCTACAAGCGCTGTGAGGAAATACTGAAAGCCCATTCCGACAAGCTGAAACAGCTTGCGGAATACCTGATCGAATATGAAAAGATCGACGGAGACGATTTCCGCGCCATGATGGAGGGCAGACCCTTTACGCCGCCCACCCTGAGCGAGGAGTCATCACCGGAAAAAACACAGACGGATCCGCCGGCGCCGGACGAAACGGCGCAGGAGCCTTCGGTTTTGCCTCAGCCTGCTCAGCAGCCGCAGGAGCCCTCGGCAAACGGAGAACCGACGGAAAATCCTTCGGAAACGCCTGAATCATAATTTTTTATCGCAGACCGCCGTGGTGAAAATCACGGCGGTTTTTCATATTCCCGCCCAAATCGGTCATACTTTGCATAGAAACAAAAAAAGGCGGGAACAGGATGAAGGATAAAATCAGAAAAATTGCCGTTATCGGCACCGGATTTGTCGGTATGAGTTTTGCGTATGCAATGCTTTGCGACGGCGGCTGTGATGAAATGGTACTGGTGGATATCGATGAAAAGAAGGCGGCGGGGGAGGCGATGGATCTGAACCATGGCCTGGCATTCGCGCGGGAAAACATGAAAATTTATGCGGGCGGATACGCGGATTGCGCCGATGCGGATGTGGCGGTTTTGGCTGCCGGAGTCAGTCAAAAGCCGGGTGAAGACAGACGCGCGCTTCTCTCGCGCAACATCGAGGTCTTTCGGGCGATTCTGCTGCCGCTGCTGTCCTGCGGTTTCAACGGTATTCTGCTGGCGGCGACAAACCCGGTGGATGTGATGAGCCGTGCCGCCTGGAAACTGTCGGGCTTTGATAAGAAGCGGGTGCTCGGCACGGGAACGGCGCTTGATTCGGCGCGGCTGCGGTATCTTCTGGGTGAGAAGTTTTCTGTTGACCCCAAAAATGTCCACGCATATGTTATCGGGGAACACGGCGACAGCGAGCTTTGTCCGTGGTCGCAGGCATATGTTTCCACCAAAGCGGTGATCGATATTCTGAAGGATCGGCCGCAGGAGGAACAGGAGGCGATTTTTGCCCTGTCAAAAGAAGTCAGCGGCGCTGCCATGCGGGTGATCGAAGCGAAAAAGGCGACCTATTACGGCATTGGACTGGCTCTTTTGCGCATTGTCAAAGCCATTTTGTCAGATGAAAAAAGCATTTTGACCGTATCAACGCTTTTACAGGGGGAATACGGGGAAGAAGATGTGTTTGTCGGCGTCCCTGCTGTCATTACCAAAGACGGGGTGCGGGAGGTCGTTTCGTTGTCGTTGACACCGCAGGAAACGCAGCAGTTTCACCTGTCCTGTGAAACCCTGCGTCAATTGGGACGCTCCGTCGGATTATAACGGCGGCGGATAAAAACTTTTACTTTTTTTGCTGTCTTTTTCTTGCGCATCCTCTCCGTCTCTTTTATAATAAACAGGGAACGGAGGAATGAACATGAGCATACAAAACGGTGCGCGGCTTGCGGATCTGCGCAAACGCCGCGGCTATTCGCAGGAGGCGCTGGCGGAAAAATTAGGACTGAGCCGGCAGGCCATTTCCAAATGGGAGCGCGGAGAGTCCTCGCCGGATACCGATACGCTGATTGCGTTGGCGCGTCTTTACGGGGTCAGCCTCGATGAGCTGATCGATCACACGCCGACAGAAACGGTGCAAAAAGAACAGCCGGCATCAGAACCGGTGCAAAAAGAACAACCGGCAAGACAGCCGGCAGCAGAACCGGACCGGGAAGCAACGCCTGCTCCGGAAGAAAAAACCGGTAAGAAAAAAGCAAAAAGCAAGGGGCAGCCTTTGTACCCGGGACTTGCCGGCAAACTGTTGAAATTTCCCTTCCCCGTTGTGATTATCGCTCTCTATCTGCTGGCGGGCTTTACGGCAAATCTCTGGCATCCGATGTGGCTGTTGTTTTTGTTGATTCCCGCTTATTATCATTTTGCGCTCTGGCCGGCGCGTGCCACCAACCGCCGTTCCTTTTTGCAGGGGCTTCCGGTCATTGAAGCTGCGCTGATCCTTTTCCTGCTGCTTGGCTTTTTAGCCGGCGCGTGGAGCTGGTCGTGGATCATCCTGATTCTTGCGGCGCTTTACCATTGGTATATTGGCAGTCTCTGGAAAGAAAAAAAAGAATAAGCGGAGGATTTTTGTATGCTGAACCGCAAAATGAACGCACCAACGCCCCCTATGGGTTGGAACAGCTGGGACTGCTACGGCGCCGGCGTTACCGAACAAGCGCTTCTGAAAAACGCGGCTTTTGTCCGCGACCATTTACTGCCTCACGGCTGGCGGTATATTGTTTGTGATATCCAGTGGTACGAGCCGACAGCGGTTGACACGCAGTATCATCCCTTTGCGGATTTGTGCATGGATCCGTATTCCCGTTTGCAGCCTGCCGTCAACCGGTTCCCGTCGTCGGCAGGCGGAAAGGGCTTTGCCCCTCTTGCGCAGACCATTCATCAAATGGGGCTGTTGTTCGGCATTCATATTTTGCGCGGCATTCCCCGGCAGGCGGTTCATCAAAATACGGCGCTGCTTCATACAGAAAGCCGTGCGCGGGATATTGCCGCTTCGTATTCGGTCTGCCCGTGGAATACCGATATGTACGGCGTTGATATGAGCAAAGACGGCGCGCAGGCCTATTATGATTCTTTGTTCGATTTATATGCTTCCTGGGGCGTGGATTTTGTTAAAGTGGATGATATCTGCAATACAGAATTCAAGCCATCCGATCCATATTCAGCAAAGCGTGAGATCGAAGCCATCCGACACGCGATTGATCGCTGCGGCAGGCCGATGGTTTTGAGTTTGTCCCCCGGACCTGCACCGCTGGAGCAGGGGTTCCACTTGTCGGCGAATGCGGATATGTGGCGGCTGACCGGCGATTTCTGGGATGACTGGACCAAACTGGACGATATGTTTGAGCGCTGTGCCCGATGGTACCCCTTCAGCGGCGGCGGATGCTGGCCGGATTGTGATATGCTGCCGCTTGGCAGGCTCTGTGTTTCCGACCGGCACAGCGGGGAACGGTTTTGCCGCCTCACAAAAGACGAGCAGCGAACCATGATGAACCTGTGGTGTATTTTCCGTTCGCCTTTGATGCTCGGTGCTGAAACCGGAAATATGGATGCGTTTACGCTGTCGCTTTTGACCAATGACGAGGTGCTGCGCGTCAACCAGCAGGGAGCGGATCAGCGTCCGGTGCGGCATGAATCGAAAGAGGTTGTCTGGCAGTCTGTGCTGCCCGACGGAATGGCAGTCGCGCTGTTTAACCGCAGCGATGAAAAACGCGTGGTGTCGGTTCGCGCTGATGAACTTGGGCTTGCCTCGCTGCGGCAGGCACGAGATCTGTGGAGCGGGGAAGTGATTCCCGCGGTGGAAAACACTCTGGCAATTTCCCTGCCGCCCCATGGTTCCATCCTGTTGTTTTTGAAAAAATAATATTGATACATCTGCCGCTTTTCTTTTGCTGAAAAGCGGCGCGTTTTTGTATAATATTTAATAGTTGTAAAGATTATAATAATATTTCCCCGGAAAGTTGACAGCCGGGGCTTTGTGTATTATACTTATCATGCAAATAGTAGGGGCTTTTTTCGACTCTTTGCCGCAAAAAGCCGCCAGCGGAGGAACAGCATGAGCTTTATTGAATTGGATTCCGTTTATAAAAGATATAAGATGGGTGAAATTACCATCAGCGCCGCAGACGGAGTGACCTTTTCCGTTGAACAGGGCGAACTTTGCATGGTAGTCGGTCCCAGCGGCGCCGGTAAAACCACGGTGCTGAACATCCTCGGAGGAATGGACGACTGCGACGACGGCAAGGTTCGCGTGGCCGGTGAACTGATCAATTCCTTTAACCGCAAAAAGCTGACAGAGTACCGGCGGTACGATGTTGGCTTTGTTTTCCAATTCTATAATTTGGTGCCCAACCTGACGGCATTGGAAAATGTCGAGCTTTCCACCCAGATCAGCAAAAAGGCGCTCGACCCGCGAAAGGTGCTGGAAAATGTTGGTTTGGGCGATCGGGTGAATAACTTTCCGTCCCAGCTTTCCGGCGGCGAACAGCAGCGTGTATCCATCGCCCGTGCGTTGGCGAAAAATCCGAAACTGCTGCTTTGCGATGAGCCGACCGGCGCTTTGGATTACGCAACGGGCAAAAACATTCTGAAGCTCTTGCAGGATACCTGTATCAATACCGGTATGACCGTCATTATCATTACTCATAATCAGGCGATTACCCCCATGGCGGATCGCGTCGTTACTATGCGTTCGGGGCGCGTGCAGCGCATTACTGTCAACGATAACCCGCTGCCGATCGAGCAGATTGAATGGTAAAATCCGGATACTTTGAACGGCGGGGATGTTAGTTACTATGAACAAATGCTTGCTTATCAATATGTTCCGCTCCATCAGGCGCAGCTTCAGCCGCTTTTTGGCGATTTTGATTATTGTCGCGACCGGCTTCGCCTCCTTTGCGGGTATTAAGGCCGCAGGGCCGGACATGCTGAAAACAGCGGAAAAATATTTTATCGATAACAATCTGATGGATCTGCGCATCCAATCGGATTTGGGACTGACTGCGCAGGACGCGCAGGAAATCTCCGGTGTTGCCGGGGTGGATTATGTCATGCCCCAGAAATTTGTTGACGCGCTGGTTTCGGTGGATGGCAAAGTCGAATCCGACATGGATGGCTCACAGATCAGCGCCCGTGCCTACGGCATCAATCTGGATATGCTGCGCGAATATGCGTCCGGTATCAAAAATCCCGCGTTCATTAACCGTCCCGATTTGCTGGAAGGCCGTTATCCGACGGCTGAGAACGAATGCCTTGTGGACGCCAGCGCTCTTTCTACGCCCGAGAGCTTTCAGCTTGGCAGCGTGATCAGTCTGAGCGGCGACGGCGAGAGTTTGGACCTTTCGCTTTCTCAAACGGAATTTACCATCGTCGGCATCATCCGTTCGCCGATGTATCTTTCCTTTGAGCGCGGCAACACGCTGATTGGCAGCGGTAAACTTGGCTGTTTTATTTATATCCCCGATACGGCAATCCTTTCCGACTATTATTCAGAAATCTATGTTACTGTACAGAACGCCGACAGTCTGGATCCTTATTCCGATGACTATCTGGCGTATGTAAAAAAGACTGCTGACGCCATTGCAGCCATTGCACCGGGGCGTCTTTCGGTGCGTGCCGCAGATTTGAACGCCACGCTGCCGTCGCAGATCACCCAGGCGCAGACCCAGCTGAACGCGCTGGTTTCGCAGGCGGACGCACAGTTTTCCGAAGCGGAAGCCAAAGTGTCTTATCTTGAAAGTCTTGCCGCCAACGGCGACGCTATTTTAGCGCAGGCACAGGCGGAATATAATGCGCAGTATTCAGAGCAAAGCACTTTCCTTGCTGACAATCAGAATGAATATACCTCGCAGGTCAACCTGTACAACCAGCTGCAGAGCTATGTTGCGTCCGCACAGACAGAATGGAACGCCAACTATTCGGCTTATCAGGCGGCGCTTGCCGAGTTCAATGAAAAGCAGGGAGAATTGCAGACGGCGAAGACAGAATTTAATAACGCCCAAAATAACATTGCGAATATCCGTTCAATGATTAACACCACCCGTTCGGTCTTTAATTCGCTGTCTTCCATTCAGGGGACGGCGCTGAATCAGGAGGATATCCAAAATATCGTCGGCGTTTTGGAAGCGATCAACCCTGAACTGTACAACGCTGTCAGTTCTCTGACCGCACAGGGCATGGCGGACGATGCAATGGCGCTGATTACGCCGCAGCTGGAGGAATATGAAAAGCAGCTGTCCGCGGCGGAAGACGAAATGAATCGTCAGCAGCAGGTCATTGCCGAAAGCGAAACGGCTTTGCAGTCGGCACAAACGGAGCTGCAAGCAAAAAAGGCGCAGTTGGATTCTGCGAAAACGCTTTTAGACCAGTATACGGTTCAGCTCAATGAAGCGAAAGAGCAGCTTGACGCAGCCGGCGTACAGCTGCAAAACGGCAATTATACCCTGTCTCTGAAGCAACTTCAGGCGCAGCAGCAGCTTGCACAGCTGGAAGCGCAGGTTGAAACGGCGGACGAGGATCTTCAGGCGGCGCAAAAAGAGCTGGAAGACGCTCGTGCCGATGTCAATGAAAAGATTGAATATGCCCAGACCATCATTACCAACGGGCAGGAAACTTTGAGCAACATTGCAACGGCGAAGTGGTCGGTTTATGACCGCACCGACACCCCGGGGTATTCTTCTTTCGGTGACGCTGCGGCAAATGTCAATACGCTTGCCAATATTTTCCCTGTTTTCTTTATCCTGGTCGCCGCGCTGGTCAGCCTGACGACCATGACCCGAATGGTCGAGGACGAACGGTTACAGCTGGGCACACTGAAAGCCCTTGGTTACACCGATGGGCAGATCATGAGCAAGTATATTCTGTACGCGCTGTTTGCAAGCATTCTTGGTTCGATCCTCGGCGTCGCGGTGGGGCTGTACGCTTTCCCCTATGCGATCAATGCCGCTTACGGAATCATGTTTGCCATGCCGCCTTTGGTCATCGGCATCCCTTACCTGACGATTGTCTTTGGGTTTGTTGTTTTCTGCGTCATGGCGGTGCTGGTGTCTTATGCCGCTTGCCGCCGCGACTTGATGGTGGTTCCGGCAGTGCTGATGCGTCCCAAAGCGCCGAAAAACGGCAAACGCGTGCTTCTGGAAAAATGGACATGGCTTTGGAACCGCTTGAGCTTTACTTCAAAAGTTACCGTGCGCAATACCTTCCGCACACCGAAGCGGTTTATTTTGACCATTGTCGGTATTGCAGGCTGTACGGCGCTTCTTTTTGCCGGCATGGGAATGTATCATTCCGTCGGCGCTATTATGACCAACCAGTACGGAGAAAACGGGATTTCCCAATACGATATGCAGATTGTTTTTGACGATCCGCAGCCCAATGCCCAAAGCTCTGTCATGTCATCGCTGGCACGGGATAACCGTCTGGGCAGCATTATGCTGACCTCCATGACTTCTGTCACGGGGTATTCGGAAAACAGCGATCACACCCTTGAGGTTTATGTCCTCACGCCGCAAGATCCTTCTTTGCTGCCCGGCATGATCCGTTTCGTGAACGCGATCGGCAATGACCCTGTTACGCTTTCAGATAACGGCGCAGTCATTACCAAAAAATTTGCCGACACAGCGCGGGTCGCGCCCGGCGATTCCGTTCAGGTGCAGTTGGCGGACGGCGGTGTTTACACCATCCCGGTCAGCGCGGTGGTTGAGAATTACACCTTCGATTATGTGTATCTGACGCCGGCTCTGTATCAGGCGGTTTTCGGTACGGCGCCTTCTTACCATTACGCCATGGCGACGCTGTCGGATGCGGTTGCGCAGGCCGACGCGCAGGCGGATGGAGCGATGAGTGCCAAAGCGCAGCTCGCCGCTGATTTGATGGATAAAGTCGGAATCACAGCGGTCGCCTATACTTCCGATACCATCGAAACATTTAATGAGGTCGTCAAAGCAATGACCATTGTTGTGTCGCTGCTGATCGTCGCCGCAGCTGTATTGGAAATGGTCGTCCTTTACAATCTGGCGAATGTCAACATTCAGGAACGCCTTCGCGAAATTGCCACACTGAAGGTCGTCGGCTTTTACGACAAGGAAGTTTCTTCCTATATTTACCGCGAAAACATCATTTTAACCGTGTTGGGCGCGGTGGTCGGATTGGGGCTTGGCGTGCTTTTGCACCGGCTGATGCTTCACTTTATTGTCATTGACACAGTCACCTATGGTGAATCCGCAGGCATTGTCAGCTTCCTGGTCGCTCTGGTCGCAACCCTGCTGTTCTCAATGATTGTCAACCTGCTTTTGCACCGCAAACTGAAAAAAGTCAGCATGGTAGAGTCCTTTAAATCCATGGAATAAGAAATGAAAAAATGGCTCTTTGTCAATAGTTGGGGCAACCCCGAAGAAATGAAGAGTGCCGACAGGCGGCCGCCAACAAGCGGCAGCTTGTCGGCATTACAGTTTTTGATGGGAAAACATATGCAGGATACGGTTGCGGAAGCGGCCAAAGTTGCGATAGCCGTAGGCATTTCGTTTCAGGACTTTGATTTTGTTGTTGCAGCCTTCGGTAAAGCCGTTGGTAATGGTTGTTGTATAGGAGTTGACGATACCGCCAAACCAGTTCTGCATGGTTTGGCCAGCCCGCATAAACTGAGGTATTTCGCTATTGCTCACCCGATATATCCAGTGGCCGAGCTCCTTGCGTGCTTCTTGTGCATTGTCTAAGTCTACAATATCTAAAAAGTCTTCTTTGTATTGGTACGCTCTGCTCAGGGTGTCAGAGTAATACCGCATCACATGGACTTCCTCTTTCTGCATATCTGTTAACCTGCTTTCCCGTTTGCTCAGCAGGCGCTTGGAACGCTTGAAATACCTGCGCCTTTGTGGACTCATTTCTTTCTGGCCTTCCTTCCGAACCCCCTCGAACGCCCATCCTACCTGGCGAATCCAGTGATATTTATCAATAATCTGTGTGGCATTGGGAAACCATGCAGAGGCTGCCGAGGCATATGGTCTCCACATATCACTGACAAAATACCTGACCTTTTCCCGCTCTTCCCTGGGATAGCTTTTGAAGTAGTTGGTTAGATAGTAATCATATCGCTTCGGAAGGATGTCCAATACCACATGCTTGACCGGATCCGTAAGGATACATTGGTATTTCTTTCTGCCTGTATTGCCCTTAAACTCGTCTATGGACAGGGCGGAAGAGAGGGTTGCTTTTGGATAGGATAGATAATCAAATACGCGAATGACTGTACTGACCGAAAGATTGAAATCTTTGGCTACGCTTGTAAAAGAGCGTTCATCTCGCAATTTATCAAGCACATAAGCAATCAACCGTCGGCTCATGCGGTAATAGCGGGGAAGGAAGGAAATCTCTTCATAAAACCGTTTACCGCAATGCGGGCACCGATATCGCCGCTTGTTGAGAAAAAGCACCGCAGGTCGCCCAAAGCATGGCGCATCCTTAATTGGCTGCAAACGATAGTCGTGCACACGGTCTGTTTGTTCTCCGCAGCAGGGGCAGGTGTGCGGTTTTCGTTCCTTTTCTATGTAGATGAATAACTT
>CALWIU010000073.1 GCA_944380845.1 uncultured Clostridia bacterium
CAGCTCCATAAACTGAAAACGGATTATTTTGATTTTTATTTGCTGCACAGCGTTCAGCAGTCTACATGGGAGATTTTTGACCGAAACCGCTCTTATGATTTTGTCCGTAAAATGCGGGAAGAGGGCACAATTCGCCATCTCGGTTTCTCGTTTCATGGCGATTTGCCGCTGCTGTCGCATCTTCTGGATCATTATGAGTGGGAGTTCGTACAGCTTCAAATCAATTATTATGACTGGTATAACGGCAGCTCTCTTTTTTATGCTTTAGCATATAATAAAAATTTAATAAAAATGATTGACATATATAAATAAATTTAGTAAACTTGCATTGAAGAGGTGTTGTTTCAGACTGGAGGAATTTTAATGAAAAAAAGGAAGCTTGTTCTTGCCTGCGTTCTTGCTGCGATTCTTTTTGTTCAGGGTACCTGTGGTGCTTTCGCGGCATACGCCGATGCAGCAGGGTATGTCATTCGTTCGCCTTACGAAGATGTCATATGGGAGGGAGAGGAAGCGTGGGGCGCTTACAAAGGTTCTTTGCATTCTCATTCATCTTATAGCGATGCCGAAGATACCCTCGATGTGATGGTAAAGGAAGCCTACCGTCAGAATTATGATTTTTTGGCGGTTTCCGACCATGGGATCACCGGTGTTGAGTGGGATAAACAGCCCTATATGCACCCTTTGTATTTTTATCAGCCGATCATTGATAACCCTTTTGCATCTCTTAGCAGTGTGGATTATCAGGCAATTTTAAATGGTACCTATCTTAACCGAGGGAGGGGAATGACCCCGGTACTCGGAGCAAACGAATTTAATAATTTATCTCTTTCCAAAAACCATGTGAACGGTTATTTTCTTGCGCCCGATCAGGGGAATGGCTTTATAGGCGCGGAAAATGAAATTGGTTACGAACAGGCGATTGCCTATATCGAAAATTGTGGTGGGTTGTCTCATATCAACCATCCCGGCGACTGGATTGATTCCAATAGCAATCCCGAAGCTGTTTATGACCCCTATAATATTGAATTATTCGGAAATCTCCTTTTAAAGTACAAATCATGCCTTGGTATAGAGGTTTTTAACGAAAACAACGGCGTAACGGGATACGATCGGATCCTGTGGGACAATCTTTTGCTGCATTGCCTTCCTTACGGAAAGACTGTGATTGGTTTTAGCAATACCGATGCGCATCGAACCGGAAGAGTGGATTCTTCTTACAGCATTTTTATGATGGAAGAAAATAACTCGGAAAACATCAAAAAGACCATGCAGACCGGCGCTTTCTTTGGGGTAACAAGGAATTTGCGAGCCAATGATATCATAGGTCCGGAGAAAAACATAGAAGCGATGAATACAGATTTGCCGGCACCGATGTTTACCCGCCTTACAGTCGAAGATCATTCGATCTGTGTTGAGGCGCGTGATAGCGAAACGGTGCAGTTTATTGCGGATGGCAAGGTGATTTATCAAACAGAAATCGGCGAGCAGCCGGTCGTTCTTGATTTGGATCAAATTGCCGGTGCACAGTCGTTTTCCTATGTACGAATCGAGCTGTTCGGCGAAGGCGGCCTTTGCTTTAGTCAGGCGTTGGTCCTTGACAATGGGGAAGAGCCTTTGACCTATGAAGAACCGGAACAGAGTCCCATTCAGCAAATCTGGCTTCAGTTTAAAGGAACGAAGCTGTATACGGTGTTGGCTGAACTGATAAAAGCGATTCAGGGAAAATAATTTATAATAAGGGACCGATCGTCAGATGACGACCGGTCCTTTTTTGCTGTCAGAATTGCGGTTGCATGGATTTGTCACGAATAAACATCAGGAAAAATCCAATGACCAGAAGCAGACAGGATATCCAAATGGTTTTCAATCCAAAATAGGAAAGGAGAACACCGCCGACTCCGGCACCCAGAGCAAATAAAACGATAACGCCGAAATAGGCTGCCGCTTTTTGGAGTGTCAACCGATCTTGTGTCCGTACAAACAAGCAGAAAGCTTCCATACCGCTGCGAATATTGCCGATGCACATGGTACTTGCAAAGCTGTATCCGTGAACTTTACGGAATGCCTGCACCTGCATGGCACAGGAAAAAGAAACCAGTGCATTTGCAATCAAATTGTGCTCGTCTGGTATAAATCCCACAATAAAAAGGATGATGATTTCAAGCAGCAAAACCGGCTGCCGCCAATGTAAACGGTTCGATTTTTCAAAAATGAAATGCACTTCTTCGGCGGCGGCAACGCCAATGCCAAAAAACAGCAGCGGAATAAAGTAATGAAGGGCGCCGGAAAAATTTTTTTCAAATAAACTATGGCTGAACAGTACAATATTCCCGGTCTGCGCATTGGCAAAAACAGATCCGCGGGAAAGATAAGTGTAAGCATCCTGAAGCCCGCCTGAAAGCGAAAGAAAAGCTGCCGTAAGAAAGGATTCCGACATTTGCCGTCTGCTTATTTTTTTGTTTTGGTGCTGCATGACGATATCTCCTAAGACTTGCCTTTTTTTAAGAAATCAAGTATACTTTTATGAGGTTGCAGTGATAGTGTATCAATCCATACTACGGATGTCAAGATTTTCGGCAGCGATTCGGAGGAAAAAGCGTGTCTGTTTTGGTGGTTTCGGATTTGGACGGAACTTTATTGCACAATAATGAAAGAGCATCGCAAAAGACCATAGAAGTTTTAAATCGTTTGTTTGCTGATGGGCTGCAATTTACTGTGGCAACGGCGCGCTCCTGGCTAACGGCTGCCCGGACGATAAACGGTCTGCAGCTTTCTTTACCGGTTGTGATTTATAACGGCACGGCTCTTGTTGATCCGAAAAGCGGCAAAACGATCCGTGTTAATTATTTTCCTCCTGATGTTCGGGAACAGATCGCTTCTGTTTTGCAGGAAAATCATGTTTCTCCGATCGTTTATGCCTTTATCAATGGGCGGGAACAATTTTCATTCTTGCAGGATCAGATAACACCTGGTATGCGGATGTTTTTAGATGCACGAAGGAAGGATCCTCGTCTTCGACCGGTAAAAAACAGACAGGAGCTTTTAGAGGGCGATGTCTTTTATTTTAATTGTATCAATGACAGAAGAAAGACCGAACCGCTGGTACCGGAGTTTGAGAAGATTTGCCATACCATTTTTGCCAAAGACTATTATTCAGATTGTTTTTGGTTGGAATTGATGCCTTTTGATGTCTCAAAAGCGAACGGTATCCAGCAAGTCAGGGCAATGTATCCGTTTGATCGTCTTGTTGTGTTTGGTGATGGAAAAAACGATTTGGAGATGTTTCGCATTGCCGATGAAAAATATGCGCCGGAAAACGCCGACAAATTGCTCAAGGCAGCGGCGACAGCCGTTATTGCTGATAATGAAAATGATGGCGTGGCGGATTTCCTTGCGGCAAACAGAAATAGCTGGCTGTCTCTGTGACCGGCAGGTAAGGATTTTCAGAAAAGAGGGGTCGCTGTGAAGCAGTATGTTTTTTCGGCCGATCAAAGTCATCTGATTCTTGCAGATGCAAACGGTGAGAATCAGGAAATGAATGAAAACGGCTTGTATCTTTGTGAGGAAAATGAAGTCCGGCAGTTGCCGCAAAGTCTGGCTCGCCGTTCTGCTTTTCTTGCTTCTTTTCGTTCTCTTTCTTTTTGTAAAGCGGAATCATTCGGCGGCTGTGTAATCGGAACGCTTCATATCCCCGCTGAACTGGTTGGCGGACAGAATCCGGTTCAGATGGCTTTTCATCTTGAAAAAAACAGGCTGATTCTGGTTGGAAATCTGCAACAGATCCAGACGCCTGTTGATGCTGTTGCAGAAACTTCCGGAGATGGGCTTTGTGCGCCTATTCTTCTTTTACGGGTACTGGATACTTTCTTAGCGGATGATGTTTTATATTTGCAATCCATCGAAGAGGAATTTACGCAAAAAGAGGAAATGCTTTTGCATACCATTCCGTCTGATTTTAACGGCTATATTATGAAACAGCGCCGCAAGTTGTCAAGACTTCATGCTTACTATGAGCAACTTGCGGATGTGGCTGATGTTTTGGAAAGCAGTCTTGCGCTGGTAAGCGAACCGCAGAGCAATGCGTGGCGCCTATTGGGTGAACGCTGTGAGCGCCTTCATAACAACACGGAAGCGCTCAATGAATATTTGATTCAGCTCAGAGAGCTGTATCGATCGCAAATGGATATTCGTCAGGGAAGAATCATGTCCCTTTTAACGGTTGTCACAACAATGCTTTTGCCACTTTCCCTTGTTGCCGCATGGTATGGTATGAATTTTTCCAATATGCTTGCCATTAACTCGCCGTGGGGATATCCAATTGTTGTTTTGTTTGTGATTATTCTGGTTGTTGCTGAAATCATATATTTCAAGAAAAAGAAAATGTTTTAACAGGGAGGAATTGCATATGAAAATCGGCTCCCATATTTCATCTGCCGGTGGATTTTGCGCCATGTATCACAAAGCCCGCAGCATAGGCTGCGACACCATGCAGTTTTTTGTCAGAAATCCACGCGGTGGGAAAGCCAAGGCGATCGATGAAAACGATTTAACAGAATTTCATCGTCTTTTGACTGAAGGAAACTGCTCGCCGGTGGTGGTTCACGCACCGTATACAATGAATATTTGCTCACCAAAAACGGATGTACGCCAATTCGGTTTGGAAATGATGCGGGAAGATTTGGAGAGAATGGAGTATTTCCCGGGAAATTATTACAATTTCCATCCCGGCAGCGCAGTTGGTCAACCGCAAGAGTTGGCTGTCAGATTGATTGCCGATGGGCTGAATACCATATTGGAAACCGATTTCCATTCACTGATTTTACTTGAAACAATGGCGGGGAAAGGATCTGAAGTCGGCGCAACCTTTGACCAGCTTGCACAGATCATTGATCTTCTGGAACGCCCGGAAAAGGTCGGCATCTGTCTGGATACCTGCCATATTTGGGATGGCGGCTACAATATTGCCGAGGATCTTGATGGTGTGCTTTGTGCATTTGACGCGGTTTTGGGGCTTGGCAAGTTGAAAGCAATTCATTTGAATGACAGTTTAAATCCATGTGGCAGCAAAAAAGATCGTCATGCCCTTATCGGCAAAGGTGAGATCGGTTTTGACGCTCTGTGTGCCTGTCTGACCAACCCGATGTTGTCTGAGCTCCCGTTCCTTTTAGAAACTCCAACCGATGACGCCGGTCACGGAAAGGAAATACAGTCTCTTCGAGCGGCGGTTTATGCCGAAAAAAATGAAAATTTTCAGTGAATTCTATTCCCAATAATATAAAATTATGGTATAATATATAATTAAGTCCTTTGGCGAAAACAAGAAATTTAGCAAAAAGGATGGAACAATATGGAATATACAAATTTTTTCGGCAATCCCGTTTCTCTTTTGGGACTTGGCTGTATGCGTCTGCCGGTTAAAGAAACAGGCAGCGAAGCAATAGATTACGATCGCGCAGCCGAAATGGTTGATACCGCGTTGAAAAACGGCATCAATTATTTTGACACGGCTTACGGATATCATGATAAAGGATCGGAGCTTTTTCTCGGTGAAACGATGCGCCAGTATGACCGGTCATCTTTTCATTTAGCGACGAAGTTGCCGTCCTGGTACATCAAAAACGAAGAGGACAACG
>CALWIU010000074.1 GCA_944380845.1 uncultured Clostridia bacterium
CAGAACGGAAACTTCGCCCGCCGCCGGATGTTGTTATGGTTGCCGTCCAGTTACTCCCGCTGCCGGAAACGGACCAGTTTGGATAGACAAGATAGGTTGCATTCGTTCCATACTGATAAATACCAAGTCGCCCATCGACATTTGCAAAAGCAATCTCCTGATTCCGCGAAAATGTATAATTCCGTGTTCCGGCAAAATTACCGGGCATAGCTACATATCCGGCAGGGGCAAAAGGGATCCCGGATACGATGATTTGACTTGTACTGGATATGGTAATAATGGCATCAAAAAATCGGATGGGAACATTCACAGACACATTCGCATAATTATGTACATTGTAAGAGCCGTTCGCGGAAATGTTTAGCGTTCCGGCAGGTGGGGATGGTGGCGAGTAAGACCCGACAATCTTATTGCCCGCCCTGTCATGGGCGGTCACGCCGGAAAGAAGCTGCTGCGCCGTTACGGTGTCGCCGCTTAAATCGATCAGCGTGTCCCCGCCGTAAATCACTTTGTTGACCGCCATACTATCACCCGATTGTTACGGTTTTGCCGCCCGCCGCATTCTGGGTCTCCTGATACGGAATGGCTGATACCGTGACCTGCGACAGGTAGTCATAGCCCTCGTCAGGCAGTACGGTCTGCCCGTCCTTTGTGGGCGTAACGGTCTTTGTCTGCGCCGTCACTTCCTCGCCGCCGTAGGTGCCCTCCACACCCAAAATGGTTACGCCGGATTTGATGTTTGCGCCGATCAGCTTCGCCTGTTCGTCCGCATCGATCGATACGCTGCCGCTGCCGTCATGAAAGCCCATGGGGATTTCATAGCTTTCGGCTTTGGCGGAAAGACTGCCGCTGACCGCGCCGCGGTTCGGCATGGTGCCTGTCAGTTTCGCTCCGCGTGCATAGGCGGTTTTTCCGCTTAAAATCTCCGCTTCCGAAGCGGTCGCATCGGTGGAATCCACATCCTTTGTGCTTGTGCCGGTAATCAGTTCGCCGGCTTTGTCGTGAGCGGTCACGCCAAGCGCCAGAAGCTCCGGCGTGACGGTATCGGCGGTCAGATCGATCAGGGTCTGACTGCCGTACACCACTTTGTTGATTGCCATGTTATCAGCCTCCTATGATAACGGTCGTGCCGTTTTGATTGCTTGTTTCATAATACGGGATCGCCAACACCAACAGGTCGCCGGTCATCCTTTTCTTTTTTGTTTCCAGCGTCTGCGGAACCGTTTTCGGCGTGATGGTATACGCCCCGTCATAATCCGCTTCCCGCGGAACTTCTGTCCGGCAGACTTCGGCGCGCAGGGTGGGACTGCGGATAATGGCATAAATTTTCTGCATGTCAGCACCTCCCGACAAGAAGGGGCGCGCGGTACAGCGGCGTCTGCGATGTGCCGTCCGGGAAAGAAAGCCGCACGCAAAAAAACAGCCTGCCGCTTTCCCCTGACGGGAAAAGGGAAGCAGTCATGTCGCTTTTCAGGGTAAAGATCAGGCGGTTGTTTTCGGTTCTGAGCGGCGGCACCCGTTTTTCGGAACCGTCGGGCAAATGCAGGATCAGTTCCGCCGTCGTGCCGTCCGGAAGAAAAAACGCGCTGCCCGCTGCTTCACAATCCACCGCAAAGGTCAAATCATCCCCGGCGATCACAAAAAGCTCATCGCGCATCCGTCATCCCTCCCGCTTTGTAGGAAAGGTGCAGACTTTTGATGTCCGCAATGGGCGTCAACGCAATTTCCGGCGCAAGCACGATCTGACCGTTTGGCAGCGCTTTCACCGTACAGGATAAATTGGCGTTGCCGCTGACCGAAAGAACCGCCGTTCCGCTGATCTCCCCCGCCGGACGGTACGGCTCCCGGATGGTTCCGATCACTTCGGAGGTGTTATATTCCGCAAGTATCGCAATGTTTTCACCGGAAAGCTCCCACGAACCGCTGCCGGGATAATAGAGAAGGGATACCTCCTGCCAGACATCGAATCCGCCGCCTGTAACGGCTTTCATTTCGGCAAAATCATGGATCGATACTTTGGTCTGGACATCCCGCAGCCGGGTTTCGAGCAGGGAAAGACGGCCTGCCAGTTCCCTGATGATTGCATCCAGCGCGTCGGCGTTTTCGTTCCAGTCGTCAATATGATAGAAATCCGTTGCTTCCGGTTTGTTCAGCTGTAAATACTCGGTCTGTTTCATATGATATCCTCCGTTCTGATCCCTTCGTGAGTGTAGGCGCTCAGGAACGCATGGGTCTTTTCCGTCAGCGCGCCGTAGGTATTGCATTCGCTGACCAACAGCAGCAGGGATGCGGGCAGCACCCGATCCAACAGGGCGTAAACGCTGTTTTTCTGTTCCTTCTGCGACAGCGCCAGCTTGACCGTGACCGTCTGCTGCGCCTGATCCACCGTCAGCCGGAAGCCGGATTCGCCGACCAGCCGGGACAGCATACATTCGATGTTTTTCCGGTGATAGGGACGCTGATCCAAAAGCAGCGCCCGCAGGACAAACAGCAGATCTTCATCCGTCATGCCGTCCGCCGCCACAGAAAGCGAACGCGCCTGTCGCAGCAGTCCTTCCCGGTCGATTTCCGGCGAATACAGGAACTGACGGACAGAAGCTTTGTGCCTTTGCGTTTGCAGGGCTGTCAGCTCGGCGGAAACGATGTCGCAGAACAGGGCGATTTCGCGAACCGGCAACAGAAAATCAGGGATCAGCTCACACAGATTCGGCAAAAAGCGTCACCTCCCCCAAAACCGGAACGGTATCCTCGGCATAGACGCGCGAAGCACCCGCGCCGCCCAAAAGCGTATCATAGGATTCCAGCACGCCGGGGATCGATGAAAGCGCCGATTCCACCCTGCCGACGCGCAGTACCCCTTTGCCGTTTTTTGCCCATGCTCCGGCAACCTCGGCAAAATAGGCGCGCAGCGCTTCTTCCGCTGCCGGACGAACCGTCTCGACTTCCGTGCCTTCTTCCAGCGCCAAATGCGTCTCGACCGAAACCGTTTCGCTCAGAACCGCCTGCGCGGTCACCTCATGCCCCACCGGGGCGGCGCCTTCGCCGGTATGTTGTCCTTCGGGGGTCAGCGGATCGAAATACGCCTGAACCGCCTGCACGGTTTCTGCATCGGGGATCGTGCCGCCGCTTCCGAGAAGCAGCAATTTGACCGTGCCCGCGCCGTTCCACGCCCGCCTGACCTGAACGCCGCCTACGCCCGGAAGGGAAAGGGTGCGGTCGCGGTAATCGGCGGCATTGCCGCCAAAGGGAAGCGCATTCAGGCTTTCATAGTACCGGGTGCGAAGCTGATCGGCGGTTTCGGCATCTCTGCCGCTGTCGGTCACGCGGGTGACCGTTGCAGACAAAACGCTGCTGCGATAGCCAAGATAAGCCAGACTGTCGCCGCTTTCAGGCAGCGCAAGCGCCCCCGCTGTTTCGGCGGTCACCTCATACGCCCCGTCCCCCAAAGCGGAAGAAACGGCGTAGATCGTTCCGTTGCTGTCGCTGAACCGTTCGCCGATGGGAATATCGCCGGCGGCGTCCGCCTGTATTTCCAGACGAACCGGCGTCGCGTCCAGATAAGCAAGCCCGCGCTCCTGCGCCTTCAGGATCAGGTGCGAAAGATCCGCCGTATCGACAAAGGCGTTGTCCTCCGCCAGTTCCCCGGCAACATAGCCTGCCGCCAGCTCCAAAGCGACCGGGGCGTAAAGCTGATAGGAAACGCTGCTTTCGCGGGTATCCAGCCCCTTTTCCAGAGCGGCAGAAAGCATTCTGTCCAGAATTTCATCATACCATTGCCCCTCGTTTTTCGTACTCACAAAAGAACACTTCCTTCCGTTTCACCTGTTTGCGTTACCGCCGTAAAGCGGGCAAGCAGTCCATCCGATTTGGCGGTCAGGACAAAGTTTTCGACCGACTGGATCCGGTCGTCCGCGCAAAGGATGCTGCGAATGCGGTTTTTCAAAGCGACCGCGCCCTCCGGCTGGGGGCTCAGATAGGCTTTGGCGTCGTCCAGTCCGTAATCGTCGGAAAAAATCGGGCTTTCGCCGCGCTGAACGGCAAGGCGGCACCGGATCGCCTGCCGGATGGCGTCCTTCCCCTCGACATAGCCGGTGATCCGTCCGCTTTCAAAGTTCAGACAATAGTCGCGCGAAGGAACGGTCTGTTCGATCAATTCGCTTTGCAGCACCGATTCACGCAAAGGGATCATTCACCTGTTCCCCCTTTCAAAATATCAAGAATCAAATATTTCTGCCCGCCCTGCGCCTTCAGGAGCGCCACCGTATCCCCCGGATGCAGAGCGCCGCCGAGCCGCTCCGGAACAAGCAGCATCGGCAAAGGCAGCCGGCAGGCGCCGGCACGCACGCAAAGGGGGTCGGGCGATTCGATCTCGCCGATCAGAAGGTCGGCGGGCCTGTTGCCGTCATAGGTTTCGGATGCGATCCGCCGGATCAGCGCCAGCATCCGCCGTGCTGCCAAATCAGACATGGGAGAGTCTCCTTTCTGTTACGCAAAGCTGCCGCTCAGTTCCAGATCCATCGTATGCCGGTTTTCGAGGAAGGTATGAACGGCTGTTTCACAAAGGGCGGCATGCGCCATCGTTTCGCCGGGCAGACGGACATTCAGATAACATCCGCCGCGCACGGAAAGATCGCCTATGGCATTTTTAACCGACAGGCTGCGGTTTTCGGCGCGGTAGGCTTTCAGCAGGGACTGCGCCTGCTGGCGAAGCTGTTCGGGCAAGGCGTCCTCGTCCATTCGTTCATAATACTGCAAAACGCCCCACTTTTCCTGCGAAGAAGTATCGTTGGCGGTGTACATCTCCCGGGCACCGGTCAGCGTGTTGTCCCGTGCCAGCACGATCCGGTTATACACATCGCGGTCAATGCTTTTTTGCAGGGAAAACGAAGCCGTATCCCGGTCGGAAAGCACCGTTGAAGCGCGCATCCGTCCGACCGAACGCAGGGTGATCTCGCCGAAATCATCATAAAGCTGGTAAAAGCCGCCCGTTTCCCGGCTTGTCAGCTCGGCGGCATTTTCCAGAATATCAAAGATCGAGCCTTCTTCCATCCGGGCGGGGATCACAAAGCCGGTGTCCTCGATCACGCCGGTGCGCAAACCGTATTTGGCAGCGATCTGCTGCAACAGCTCGGAATATTTCAGTTCATAAACCATGGATTCCTTATTTTTAAAATAACGAAGCTGGTCATAGCAGGTCACTTCGGTTTTTCCGCCGTACTGGCGCCGGATCTCAAAAACATAGCCGTAAAAAACCGGTTCGCCCCGGTAACGGAACGCAACGGGACAGCCGTTTTCCAGTTTCAGATCGTCATCCTCCCACAGGGAAAAGCGCAGCACCGCCGCCGAAGAAGCCCGCGTGCTCGTCCAGCGGACCGGTTCGACGGTGACCGGCGCAAAAATCCGCCCGCTGTTCTGAATCAGCAGGCTGATGCCGGAAGAGGTGAACGCCGTGTGCAGCAGATCCGTTTCGCGTCTGCCGAGCTTGCCGTAAACCGATTTCAGAACGACCCGGGTAATCTCCTGCCGAACCGGTTCGCTGTCTGCCGGAAGGGTAACGGTCGTGACGGTGGCGACCGCGCCTTCCGGCATACTGCCGAGCCATCCCCAGCCCAGATACCCGTTGTGCATGGATTTGGTCAGGGAACATTTGACGACCGTTGCCACCGGGTCATACAGCATTCCGCCGCCGGCGGAAAGGGCGACATGACCGTATAATTTTCCCATTTCGCCGTCTCCGTTGAAATAGACCGCCGCGCCCGCCGGGGGGAACAAATCATTCGCCGTCCCCTCGCGCAAATACCGTTGGCGTGAAATTTTCGCACTCGCGCAGGAAATAAAAACGCCGGTGCCCGCCTCATAGCATTTAGCGACAAACGCCTGACATTTGCCGTGAAAACGGCTGCTACCCAGATGGTTTTGGGCGTATTGCAAAATCAGATCAAGCTGGCTCATTTTACGCCCCCTTCGTATAAATCGCGGTTCCGGTCGGGTCACGGTACTGGCGAAGGGTCAGCGCCACAAAAAAATCCCCGCCGTATTTTTCTGCGTCCTCCAGGATCTCATACTGCTCGAGCGTCACCGTCATTTCGGTATCGGAAAGCACCGTCATTTCACCGGAATTTTCCTTGAGCAGCACCGCCCGGGCGTGGGAAGAGGTGATTTTTCCGTTTTTATTGCCGGTCAGCGCTTTGGCGGCGTCCGACCCATATTCCGTCAGCCCGATCGCCATACGCAGGGCGGTTTGAGAAGTCAGCGTCCGGATGACAAGGAAGGGAAAGGGCTTGCGCTGGATCATCAGCCGTTCAAACAGCGCCAGATAGCGGTCGGCGTCCTCAAAGCCGTTTCTGTACTGGGAAAAGGGATAGGACGCGTTCGGCAGCAAAAGCGAAAACCGGATCTCGGTCAGCCCCGGCGCGCGCAGGATCGGCAATTCGCCGCCGTTCGCCAGCTCCAGCACCTCGTTTTTGCCCCGGATTTTGACTTCCATCGCCGAAGGCGTGACCGGCATCAGCACATTGTCCAAATAAAAATAGTAACTCATGATCGTCTCCTTTCGCGGATCCCTGCTACAGGGCAGCGGAGCGCACGCTGCCGGACGAGAGCGCAGCCAGAAGCGACTGCACCAGCTTTTCCAGATAACAATCCTCGTCGCTCTGCGAATACAGATTCGCGGTGGAATGAACGGTCAGTTGAACCGGAGGCGCCTGCGTCCCCGAAAGGGAAAAAAGCAGTTCGGGATGCGCGGAAAACAGCGGCGGCGTGCCGTTCATTCCGGTTTCGCCGCCAACCGGCAGCGCGGCATTTGCCGTTTGGGAAAAGACCGTTCCTTCGTCCCCGGCCGTTTGCCCGCGAAAGGACGGGAAAAGAGATTCATTCAGGGACGCTTGCCCGCCGAAGGATGGGAAAAGCGATTCGCTCAGGGACGCTTGCCCGCCGAAAGACGGGAAAAGCGATTCGATCAGAACGGTTTGCCGCCAGAGCGAAAGGCTTTCCCCCGCGGGCGAATCCGATGAAGCGGCGGCAGAGGAAACGGCGTCCGCTGTCCCGCTGTCCGCGCCGCCCGGCAAAAACAGCCGCTCTGCGGCGGGACGGGCTTCCGAAAAAAGCGAAAACACCGGCTGTTCCCGGAAAGCGGACGGCTAAAGCCCCGCCGTCAGGGAAACCGGCGGCAAAGCAGCCCCCTGCTCCATCGCTGTGCCGGAAGCGCCCGCAGGGGCGGAAGATTCGGCGGAACCGTCGGCTTCCGCGCGGGCGTCCAAAGACGCGAACAGGGAAAAAACCGCAGGCAAAAGCGGCGATGCGGCGTTCCCGTCCGCGCCCCCGGCAAAGGCGTTCTTCTCCGGCAGAAAAGCGCGTACCGCGTCTTCATCGGATGCCGGATGCGGAAGGATTTCCCCCGGATCGGCAGGCAAAACCACCCCGCCGAAGGGAAAAGCCGCCTCCTTTCCCATCTGCGGAGAAGCGGCGGCTCGCAGGGCAAACCAGGCGGCAGCGTCCGGCTGTTCTTTCCACAGCGCCGGCGCCCCGTCTGCCGCCGATGCACCGGTCAGCCGGGCATCTGCCATGTCCGGCTCAGAAACGAACCGCTCCGCCCCGGCTGCGGCGAAAGGAAAAAGCGAAAGCAGAACGGCTGTATCCGAGCCGAAAAACACCGTCTGTTCCCACGGCGGGGCTTTGGGCGGCTGTTCGCCGGAAAGCCCGGAAGCCGAAGAAGCATAGCGCAGAAACGCCTGTGCGTGCACGAAAGGGTCATAGCCGGCTTTTTCCATGATTACCTCCTTCTTTTTTCACCATGCGGCGGATCAGCGCCTGCGCCTTCCGGCTTCCTCCAGCGCCTTTTTTTCCGCTTGCACGCGTATGTCGATGGCGGCGGCGATAAACGCTTTTTCTTCCTCTTCCATCTCGACCCATCGGGACGGAAGGATCCCCAGCTTATGCAGGGCATAATACGCATAGTTCGCGTCAAAGTCGCCGCCCTCGATCAGTTTTTTGCCTGTTGGATCAGCTGCGCGCGGTTCCTGCCGATGCCGCTGAGCTTTTGGACAAATTCCATAAAGGCGTTGAATTCGCCGGGATCGTCGATCATCGCCATCAGAAGTTCTTCGGGGGTTCTGACCGAATAGCTGTCCTGCAGCGCCGCGTTGTTCAGATCGGGATACACCACCGCCTCGGCACAGAGCCGGACGGCGAAATCCTCACCAAGGGTTACGCGGTTTGCCTTGCCGGACACCGGCGCTTCCCGCAGGCAGTCCAGCCGAAGCTGTTCCACCTCGCGGGTCGAAAGGGGTTTGATCTCCCACAGCAGAACCTCGCCGTTTTCATCCTTCAAATCCGAAACCGCCGGGAAAAAGGCGTTTTCCCGTTTTATTTTGTTCTTTTTCATAAATAAAGAAAAATCATTCATACCGTTCCTCCAAAATCTGCCTGTTTCCAAACGCCCCGGCTCCGTTCCCCGGCGGCGAAGGTGTTCGGCGTGCTGCCTTGGCGCGGCGGGTTACAGTGCGCCGGCCAGAGAGCGGAAGCTCTCTTCAATCAGGAAATCGTCAAAGGTAAACGAAAACGATTCATCCAGATATTCGCCGTCGGCGTCAAATTTGGCAAGGATGCCGCCGTCCATATTGCAGTCGGTCAAAATGACGGTCTGCCGTCCGGCGGCGCTGGTGGGATCGTCGTTGATGATTTGCATTTCAAAGTAGGCGTCCTCGCCGGTGTCCTTGTATTTTTCCAGCAGCTTACGCATGACGCTCTGGTTATAATGGGCGGTGGCGCTGCCTTTTCCGCGCCAGCCGACCGACTTATTGCCTCTGCCGCTTTTGCCGAGAATGGGCACTTCGGTTTTGGTTTTTTCGATTTTCGCTTCCAGGTTGATTGCCTGCATAAAGTTATAGCGCGTGCCGTCAATGGTCACATAGCATTCCGCCATGGCGGCGCTGACGGCGTCGCGCGCGTTCATTAACACTGCCATATCGCTCACATCCTTTCGTTACTGTACCACACAGGTCATATACAGTTTTTCCATCGCGCCGGGCAGCAGAATGGCAAGGTTGATGCTGACCGAAGCCTTGTCATCCCCCTGGGTGACCGTCACATCGTCGGCGGAAAAGCTTTCGATCGCGCCGGAGTCGCTCATGGCGCGCAGCAGGCGGATCAGATCGCTTCGCAGGGCGGAGCGGCCGGCGGCGGTGTTGGGGATCCTTCCCATATAGGTCTGGGCGAACAGCGTGGCGACATCCGAAGCGATGCCGTCGGAAACGCGGATGGTGCGGTTGTCGGAAAAGAGAACGCCCTTTTTGTCGGTGAAGCTCAAAAGGCTATTGATGTCCTTGAGCACACGGAGCTGATCGCCCACCTTGTGCAAAAGGAAAACCCCGTTTTCAATGGCCTGTTCAAGTTGTTCATTGGTAAAGGACGCCGAAAGGGTCAGCTCGCCGTTATACACGGTATGGAACGCCGTTTCGCTGACATCGCAGCCCGCCAGCAGACCCGCGATCCAATAAACCGCCGCGCCCTCGTCGGCGCCTTCCGCCGCGTTGCCGGCGTTGACAATGCCTTCGCTGTCGGCGGCATACCGGTACAGCACGGTCTGGAAACGCGCGCCCAGCTGGCGCAGGCGTTTGGTATATTCGGCAAAAAGGGTCTGGATCGTTTCGTTCGTGCCGCTGTAAGCAAGGGTCTGAAAGCGTTCCGATTCCAAAAGATCCAGAAAAGTCTGGTAATTTTCGGTCAGCACCTCGCCGTCGGTGCCGCCGGTAAACGCGATACCGGCGTTTTCGGTCATCGGCAATTCGTCTGAAAAATCGACCCATTCGTTGTCCGTCAATTCGGAAGCAGCGGAAACGATCTGGGTATCAACGATTTTTCCGTTTTTACGGGTCGTGACCGTAAACAGGTCGGAATCGGGATCGGCGGCAACGGAAACGGTCAGCTCGTTGCCCACCGTGCCGGGATATTTTGCCGTACCCGCCGCACTGCTTGCCTTTGCGCCGCCGCCGAGACGGTAGCAAAGGACGCTTTGCGCCTTTTTGAGCGCCTCGCGCAGGGGCAAAAGCGCCGGATCATCATAGGCGGCGCCGAACAGCGTTTCGGAATCGGTCAAAAGCGTTTCGGCGCTGACCGAAACGATCCGGTCCGTTTCGCCCCAGGACAGCGGCAGGGCAAGAGCCGCCGTGCCCCGCTCGCCGGGCGACGCCGAAGCCGCGCTCAGAGAAATGACATTGATATACGAGCCGGGCAGAATTTTATTTTGGGCGGTAAAACCGCCTGAGCCTAAAGCCATAGGTTACACCCTTCCTTTCATTGCGCGCCTGAGCAGATCTTCCGCCTCGCGCAGCGTGTACTGTTTGTCCTCCGACAAAAGAGCCGCCAGCAGATCCCGGCGGCCGCGAAACAGGCGGGACGCCAACAGGCTCTGTCGGGAATACCGCGTTTGCGTTTTCTGCTCCTGTGCGGAATTTTCCTTATCTTTGCTCATTGTTTTCTTCCTTCCAATCGGTCTGTAATTCATACTGCTCCATCATGGCGCCGTCCGGTTTTTCATAGCTGAAAAAGTCCACCACAAAGGAAAAAATCAGCACCTCATCGGTGATCTGGTACCCGCGGTTAAACCCCCGGGTCAGGTTGCGGAAGCCGAATTTTTTGTGAAAGCACGGCACATCGCCGCCCGGCAGCGACAGACAGGCAAACAGCCGATCCAGCTTTTCGCCGACCGCAAGGGCGTCGGCGCGGCGGCGTTCGGCGTCCGGCGGCAAATACTGGATCTCCATGGTAAAGCGTTCTTCCCGCCTGCCGGCAGCCAGCGCTTTGGATGTATACTGATCCGCCGTCACAAAAAAGGCGGGGCATTTCGTCCCCTGCCGGTTCGGCTCGGTATAAACCGGGCAGTCGAAAGACGCTGCCAGTTTTTCCGATACCGCAGAAATCGCCTCTTGCAGCAAACGGATTCCCTCCTTTTTACGCTCTTGTTTTTTTCGGTTCCAAAAGGTATTCCCGGTGCGTTTCATAAACGGCGGGAATGCCGCTGCTTTTGTAACGAAGCTCGGTCTGTCCCCTTTGCAGCACAACGGCGCTGCCTTCGGGGATGACGGTTTCGGGCGGGGTAAACAGGCGGACGGTCTGGGTCAGATGGCTGACGGTATTGGTTTCATACACGCGCTTGATGTTGTCAAAGGACAGGCGGCACGGGATGTTCTCCAGCAGCAAAACTTCCCGCGAGCCGGTGGAACCGTCCGCGCGCCGGTAGCTTTCGTACCCGTAAACACAGCAGCGGTCGGTGAACAGCCGCTGCAAATAAAAAGGCGCCGCCATCAGAATTCCACCCTTCGGTAACGGTTCAGCACCGAAAGATGATTCGCAAGCAGTCCCCCCGCGCCGGCGGCTTCAAAAAACTGCACGCTGGTGTCGCCGACGGTCACGCGGGAAAGCGACCGGTCGGCGCCGCCGGCTTCGCCCTGCGCCAAAAGCTGGGACGCCAAATCCAGCAGCGTGTGCAGCAGCCCGTCCGGAAGCTCGCGCAGATGACAATACCCCAAAATCAGTTCTTCGGCGTAATCCAGCGCGTCCCGGCAGCGAAATTCATCATACCGGCCGCCGGTCATTTGTTGTAAAAGCAGGCTTTTCATGGCGTGGTTACTCCAATCGGTATTTAAACGCGATCATGCGGACCTGTTTCGGCTCATACACCCTCTGCCAGTTGACGGCATTGGCGAGTTCCTCTCGGGTGGGCGTTTCGATGTGTTCGCGCACCGCGTCCGTCCATTTAATGCCGCGCGGATGCAAAAGGAAGGTACGGCGGCTGATCAGATAATCCACGCCGGACGCCTTTTTGCCGTCGCGCGCCGTTTCGGTCGCAACAAAGCCGACCGGATTGCCCACGCCGTAGGCAATCGCGCCCTGCCCGAAAATATACGCCGTGTGTACGCCGTCTTCGCTGGGACAGCCGTCGTCCACAATGACGCGGCGATCCTGATAGGTGGAAAACTCCACGCTGTCGGAATCGCGCTGGCTTTCGATCAGGTTTTGCTTTTTGAGGAACGCCTTGGTCGCCGAATCCATGACCACGCCGGTCAAATCGCCCTGCGCGTCGCCCAGCAGCTGGAGCGCGTCAATAAAAGCGGAGGCGGAAAAGCGTCCCGCTTCGCCGGAGGAAGCGGAAATGTCCAGAATATGATCGGCAAGGGGGGTAACGGCTTCGCCCTCGCCGCCGTCGGGGGTATAGCTGCCGAATACGCCCTTCAGCACGGCGATCAGCTCTTTCTGGGTGTCTCGCGCCCAAAAGGACGCCACCAGATCACCGACGGCTTTCATCGGATCGATGCCCGACAGCGCCGCCGCCAGATCGGTCGCCGCCCACATATTGGCACGGCGAATGGTGGTGGATACATCTTTGTTGGATCGGATCTGCTTGGCGGTCAGCTCTTCCCCTTCCAGGATCGGTTCGGAATCGCCGGTCAGATCCTCAAAAAAGGGCATGGAATGAATCGGCGCGGCTTCGCTCGCCAGCCGGTCAAATTCCGGATTGGACGAGACGATCCCGCTTTGAAAAAGGGCGGACAGCTCCTTGGTGCGGTTGATGACATAAGGGTCAAACAGCTCCGGTACGATGATGTCTTGTAACTGCGTCATACAATTCTCCTTTTCATATGGTTACCGTTTGCCGCCTTTGGCAAAAGCGACGCCGGCTTCAGCGGCCAAAAGCCCGGCGGCGGCGGGGTCTTCCCGGAACAGCTTTGCCTGTTCGGTCAGATTAAAGGTTTCCTTCGCGAAGGGATTGACGGAAACCGCGCCGCCCCGCAGCGGCACATAGGTTTCGCGGGAAAACAGGTGCGACAGGGTCGGATCGGCGCGAAAATCTTCACAAAGCGACGACAGGTTTTCCGGTTCGCCGTTTTCGTCAAAGGAAAAGTTTTCGACGCCCCCTTTGCGGTAAATCAGGTAATCCGGATCGGAAACGCCCTGCAAAGCAAAGGCATGGCGCAGCTTTTCCGTTTTCAGCCGCGCCGCCGCCTCCTTTTGCAGAGAAGCGACTTCCTCCCGAAGCTGCTGCGCTTCGTCCAGAAGGCGCTGGTTTTCCCCCGCAAGCTCCTGCTGACGCGAAAGCGGCACATAATTTTTTTCGATTTCTTCGGCAATCGCCGTGCGCGTGCTTTCGCTCAGTTCCCCGATGTTGTCCAAAAAGTCCAAACGATCAGCTCCTTTCTTCGATATTGCGCATCTCGTCGGCGACATCCTCCACCCACGGGTGGCGGCTCAGGATGGTTTTGCGCGAAAGCAGTCCTTCGCTGTCGCTGGCGATTTCGGCAAGCTCGCGGTCGTTGCGGATGGCGCTTCGCGTCCAGACCTGACCGACCGACTCGCACAGCACGCCGTAATACCGCAAAATCGCTTTTGCCAGCTTGTCGAACCCGCCCCGGAACTCCGTTTCGGTCAGCCCGGCTTTCAGCTCCAGAAGCGAATACATGAACTGCAAAGCGACGCCGGAAGCGTTGCTGAAATCCATGCGCGTCGGATCGACGCCCTGCCCTTCCTCAAAAATCGCCCGGCGGGTCATTTCCAGCATTTTTTCCCGCGCCTGAACGGGGATTTCAATGCTCAGCGTGTCCACGCCCGCGCCGCCGGCAGGATCATCCAGCTTGATGACCTTGTATTTTTTCAGATCGGACATAAACTGCGTCAGATCGGTGCCGCCGTAGCCCGACAGGGTCAGGATCACTTCCTGAATGTCCTGCAAATCATTGGCAAACCCACTGTATGTCGTGTCGTAGATGTCGATCAGGCTTTTGATGTTTTCCAGATCCGTCCGCTGTTTTTCGTTATTGGAAAAACAAATAAAAGGCGGCTGCCCGAACGGATGGCGCACCCGGTTGGTTCTGCCGCTGCCGGCGCCGAAAAGCATCGCCTCGCACAGCGCCGTTTCGATACCGGCTTCGGCGGGATGGCAGAACGCTTCGCACTGCGTGTCGTCCCAGATCTCATAAACGATCTGTTCCCCCTCGTCCTGCCGGCGGCGGTACACGCGGACGGCATGGGTCATGCGCCGGTTCAATTCATCGGAATAGACGCCGACCACCTGATCGCCGTCGAGCACCGCATAACAAAACGAACCGCTGCCGTCGCGCCAGTAATGGATCCACGCAAGACCGGCGTTGGAGGCGCGCACGCAAAGGCTTTTGCAGTTTTTGGCGAACTCCTGACCCAGCACCCGACGCAAAAGCGTATCGCCGTTGTCGCTGCCGGTGGAAAAGATCGGCGGATCGGCAAACAGATACGCCGCCTTCTGATTGACCAGAAGCGGGTAGAAGCTGTGGGGGATGCGGTTGTCTGCGTTCCGCAGAACCTCGCCCTCCTTTTTGGGCGCGAACAGTATGTCGTTTTGCGCCAGATAATACCGCGAAGCCGTCCCCGCCCGGCGCCGGAGCAAATCAAGCCCCGCCGTATGCCGGATCAGAAACGCCTTCGCTTCTGCAATGGTCATAGACTGTCTCCTTTCGTTTGCGGGAACCGGCGCAGGCAAAAGCCTGTGCCGCCGTAAAACGGCGCGCCGTCAATGGTATTCCACCACGACCCGCAGTTCGTTGTCCGTTTCTTTTTTGTCGCCGCCCGGCTTCAGACCGGCGCGATCCAAAATGTCTTTGGCGGCGGACAGACGCACATTGTCGCTGTCGGCGTTTTCCATGATCTCACGCACGACCGAAAGCGCGCCGCACGCCGCGTCCGACAGCCGCTCCCGCAGGGTTTCTTCCAGCGTCCGGCGAAACAGCGGTTGTTTTTTCCAGCGCATCAGCGTTGAAAGACTGACCCCCGCCGCCTGCGCCGCCGCCCGCAGCGGCCGGACGCCGTCCGCCAGGGACTGTACCGCCTGCTGCTGGGCGGGCGTAAGGGGTTTGTCTGTTTCCTGCTTGCTCAAATACGCACCTTCCTTTCCGGCGCATAAAAAAAAGAACCAGGTCTGAGCCGGTTCTTTTTTTCTTTGCCGTCTGCTTGTTTTGCTGCCTTAAGGGGTCATGACCGACAGGCCGCCGCCCAGCCGCCAGCCCTGGGTACCGTAGCGAAGCGCCGCCATGGCGTCGTCCTCAAAGGGAACGGGGGTATCCAGATACTCGCCGCTGACCGGGTCGCGCTGCCAGCGCCACTTTTCAAGCTGGGCAATGGTTTCCCGGCAGGACGGATCTACAAAGATCCGCCGCTGCTTCAGCCAGTCAATGCCGCTTCGGACGCTGCCGTCCCCCTTGCGGGAGGGAACCGCACGGAACCCCGCCTTGCGCCACATCCGGATTCTGTCCGGCTCGGCGCTGTCGCAGTACATCAGCCGGTCGCGGGGGAACGAAGCGTCCTGCGCCGCCCGGATGATCTCGGCGGTATCCCGCCCGCGCAGCGACAGTTCCTTCAAAATATGGATATCGCCGTCCCGGTACCCGATCAGCAGCAGGACATTCGCATGATTGAATCCAAAATCCTGCCCCATTGCCGCGTCGTCATAACACGAAAGCGCCTGCTGACAGGGAAGGGTGCGCCAGTTGGTCAAAATCAGTCCGCCTGTCTCGCCCCATTCGCCCAGCCCGTAGACCCGGTAGCCTTCGGGGTCAAAGCGTTTGCGCCGCTCCATACGGATATGGTACCCCTCGTCCAGAAAATGGTTGTCCAGATAGGTTGAATGATGGGTCAGCACATTTTCATCATACTGATCGAAAAAAACTTTTTTGACCCAGTGGCTCGCGCTGACCGGATTAAAGGTGCCCTTGATCTGATAAAACAGCCCCTCCGGCAGTCTGCCGCGCAGACGGTCGTCCACGATTTCAAAATCCTCGTGGGAAAACTCGGTCAGCTCCTCAAACCATACATCGGTCAGCTTTCCCTGCCGGAAAGAAACCGACTTGAATTTTTCCCGCTGTTTGGCGTCGTTCATCCCGCGGAACAGGATCGTGTTGCCGTTGCAGCACCGCAGCAGCAGCGGTTCGGAACGAATGTGCCAGTACGCCTCCAGATGAAAGCGGCTGATGACCGAAAGCAGCTCCGCATAGGTTGAATCGCGGTTGGTCACCTCCGATTTGCGCAGGCAGATCAGGTTGCGGCCCCGGTCGCGCATCAGCCGCAGGATATACTGCTGCGCCGTATCGACGCTTTTGCCCGAACCGGCGGAACCCTTCATCAGGATATATCGTTTTTTTGATTCATGCACCACCCGAAAAATTTCGTTGCCGGGCATCACGATTTCCACAGAAACACCGCCTTTCCCACCGCGAACGGACGAAATCCAAAACCCGGTTGCGGTTCCATCCCTTTTTGCCGGAAAACGCTTTCCGGATCCATCCCTTCCCCGCCGGAAAGAAGCGGTTCCTCCCCGTTCCCTTCCCTGTGGAAAAAGCCCGGTTCCTTCCCGTTCCCTTTCCTGTGGAAAAAGCCCGGTTTCTCCCCGTTCCTTTCCCTGTGGAAAAAGCCCGGTTCCTTCCCGTTCCCCTTCCCTGCGGAAAAAGCCCGTTCGGACGAAAAAACGCTTCCCTCTCCCCTTTGGACAAAAAAGGGCATAAAAAAAGACCTGCGCTGTCGCAGATCTGAAAAAAGCGTTCTGTTTTGTTTTCGTTCCATTTCACCTGATAGCATATTACCACATTTTGACCTGACAGTCAAGTCTTTTTTTCCAATTTTTTCAAATTTTTTTGTTCCGCCGTTCCGGCGTGAAAAGACGGCGCCGCGCGGCACCCTTTCGCCTGTTTTGGCATACCCTGTTTTTGAGGTGATTGACAATGTGCGGCATTGCCGGTGAAATTTCATTTACATCCGATGTTCGGGAACATCAAAACCAGTTACTTCTGATGCAAAAGGTTCTGGCCCCCCGCGGACCCGACCAGAAGGGGCTTTACCTTTCGCCCCATGCGGGCTTTGCGCACCGGCGGCTGTGCGTGATCGACCCCGACGGCGGCAAACAGCCGATGATCCGTTCCTTCGGCGGCGGCAACTATGTGATCGTCTATAACGGCGAGCTGTATAACACAGCGCAGATCCGCTCCGAGCTCGAACAGCAGGGCGCGGTTTTTACGACGCACAGCGATACCGAAGCGGTGCTGCTGTCCTACCTGCACTGGGGAGACGCGTGTCTGCAAAAGCTGAACGGCATTTTCGCCTTTGCCATCTGGGACGAGAACAACCGGCGGCTTTTCGCCGCAAGGGATCGCATCGGCGTCAAGCCGTTTTTCTTTGCCGAAACCAAAGGCGGGCTGCTGTTTTCCTCCGAGATCAAGGGCATTCTTGCCCACGGCGCCATTGAGCCGATCCTTGAACAGGACGGCGTTGCCGAAATTTTGCTGATGGGGCCGGGACGAACGCCGGGCTGCGGGGTTTTCCGCGACATTCGGGAACTGAAACCCGGGTACTTTTTGACCTTCGGCGAAAACGGTCTGAAGGAAACGCAATACTGGAAGCTGCTCGATCATCCCTTTACCGACAGCTTTTCGCAATGCGTAGAAAAAACCCGTTTTCTGGTCACCGACGCCATCGAACGGCAGTTGGTTTCCGATGTGCCGGTCTGCACCTTCCTGTCCGGCGGGCTGGATTCCAGCTTGATCAGTTCGGTAGCCAGCCGGTATTTTGCCAAACAGGGGAAAAAGCTCTCCACTTTTTCGGTCGGCTATAAGGACAACGAAAAGTATTTTAAAAAGAGCAAATTCCAGCCCAATTCCGATCCGGCGTATATCCGGATCATGGCGGATTACCTCGGCAGCGACCACCACGATGTGATCCTGGACACCCCGGAGCTGGTGCGCGGGCTTTACGACGCGGTAGACGCGCGCGATCTGCCGGGAATGGCGGATGTGGATTCCTCCCTGCTGCTGTTCTGCCGGGAGATCAAAAAGACGGGCACCGTCGCGCTGTCGGGCGAATGCGCCGATGAAATCTTCGGCGGCTACCCGTGGTACCGCGACCCCCAGATCCGTTCACGCTACGGGTTCCCGTGGGCGCAGACCACCGATTACCGCATGGGCTTCCTGCGGGACGAATGGGCGCAGAAAATCGACGGGCACGCCTATGTGGACGCGCGCTACCGGGCGACCCTTGCGCAAACCGACCGCCAGCCCGGACTTTCCGAAACGGAAAACCGCATGAAGGAAATGATGAACCTGAATGTTCACTGGTTCATGCAAACGCTTCTGGATCGCAAGGACCGCATGAGCATGGCGACAGGGCTGGAAGTGCGCGTACCGTTCTGCGACTACCGCATTGCCGAATATCTTTATACCGTGCCGTGGGAATTCAAGGATTATAACCACACCGAAAAAGGACTTTTGCGCGAAGCGATGAAAGACTATCTGCCCGACGAGGTGCTTTGGCGCAAAAAAAGCCCCTATCCCAAGACCCACCATCCGGCGTACCGGGCGGCGGTCGAACGGGAAATGCGCGAAACCATCCTGTCCGATCCGAACGCGCCGATCCTCCAGCTCGTCAAACGCGATGCGCTGACGCATCTGCTGGAAGAATCGAACCCGACCCCCTGGTACGGGCAGCTGATGAACACCCCCCAGACCATCGCCTATCTTTTGCAGGTCAATTACTGGCTGCAAAAATACAGGGTAGACATTCGCTGAGCCGGCAGGAAAAGCCGCCGTTCCCTTGACCTTCCTTTCGGAATATGGTACGATACTTGCATATGGAGGTGTCCACCATGTTTGAGAAAGAAAAGCAGGCAGTATTCGATCGTTATGAATCGCTTCTGGCGAAAAAAAACGAGCCGGCGGATTTTTACAACGGCATCTTTACCCGCTACCGCGACCCGGTGCTGACGGCGGCGCATATCCCGCCTTTCTGGAAATACGATCTGGACGAAACGACCAATCCGTTTTTCATGGAAAGACTGGGCGTCAACGCCGTTTTCAACGCCGGGGCGCTGTACCGCGACGGGAAATTTTATCTGGTAGCGCGGGTCGAAGGGAACGACCGCAAATCGTTTTTTGCCGTGGCGGAAAGCGAAAGCGGCATCGACGGCTTCCGCTTCTGGGACAAGCCGGTCGAGCTGCCGGACACCTGCCCCGGGGAAACCAATGTCTACGATATGCGCCTGACCGAGCATGAGGACGGTTATGTTTACGGCGTGTTCTGTTCCGAAAGCAAGGATCCTTCGACCGCCGACCTGTCCGCCGCGATGGCAAAAGCCGGTATTGTGCGCACAAAGGATCTTTTGCACTGGGAGCGGCTGGACGACCTGAAAACCGTTTCGCCGCAGCAGCGCAATGTGGTTCTGCATCCGGAATTTGTCGATGGCAAATATGCCTTTTATACCCGCCCGCAGGATGGCTTTATTGAAACCGGCAGCGGCGGGGGGATCTGCTTCGGGCTGAGCGATTCCATCGAGCACGCCGAAATCCGCGAAGAAAAACTCGTCAGCCCCCGGCTGTACCATACCGTCACCGAGAGCAAAAACGGCGCGGGCGCCGTGCCCATCAAAACCGAAAAAGGCTGGATCCACATTGCCCACGGCGTGCGCAATACCGCGGCGGGTCTCAGGTATGTGCTGTATGTTTTCGCCACCGCGCTGGACGACCCCTCCCGGCTGATCGCCGCGCCCTCCGGGTATTTTCTGGCGCCTTTGGGGGACGAGCGGGTCGGCGATGTGTCCAATGTCGCCTTTTCCAACGGCGCCGCCGTCACACCGGACGGCAAGGTCTATCTGTATTACGCCAGCGCCGACACCCGCCTGCATGTCGCCACTACCACCATGGAACGGCTGGTGGACTACACCTTCCACACTCCACAGGATCCGCTGCGCAGCGCCGACTGCGTCAAACAGCGCATTGCCCTGATCGAAAAAAATCTTCGTCTGATGAAGGGGGAATAAGATGGACATCACAACCCTTTTCTGGGATGTGGACAACACCCTTCTGGATTTCACCGAAGGCTCGCGCCTTTGTATGCAGGAAGGCTTCCGGCACTTCGGGCTTTCCTACCGCGACGAGATGTTTCCGGTATTCCGCCGGATTAACGACTACCTGTGGCATCAGGTCGAGCAGGGCAGCCTGACGCGGGACAGGCTGTTTGAAATCCGCTGGAACACGATTTTCCGGGCGCTCGGAATCGATTTTGACGGCCCGCTGTTTGAGTCCTATTTCCGATCCTCCCTGCGCGAAAGTGCCGTACCCATCGATGGCGCGAAAGAGATACTTCAACGGACGCACCGGATCTGCACCAATGTCATCACCTCCAACGCCGTCCGCGCCCAGCAGGAAAACCGCCTGAAAAAAGCCGGTCTGCTTTCCGACATCGACATCATCGCCACCAGCGAGGACGCCGGCTGCTCCAAACCGCAGAAGGAATTTTTTGACTACTGCATGACCGTCCTGCCGCAGGGCACCCGCAAAGAAAACATCCTGATCGTCGGCGACAACCCGGCGGCGGATATCGCCGGCGGCAAAGCCTTTGGCATTCACACCTGCCTTTTTGACCGCGAAGGCAGCCAAACCTGCCCCGA
>CALWIU010000075.1 GCA_944380845.1 uncultured Clostridia bacterium
AAATTATGCTTGGTTTGCAGAAAACCCGAGGACAGCCGATCAATTCACTCAAAACGGCCGTAATCCTGGTCTCGCACACTCGGGTCCGTCACAAGCGGAATCGATAAAAAATCTGCTGCGAGTCTTGCTGTATGCAGCGCGCGCTTCATATCCGAGCAGATAACCATCCGCGGCGGCCGGGGAAGAGCCGCCAGCTTTTTTGCCAGCGCTTCCGCCTGACAAACGCCCGTTTCGTTCAAGTCAACATCGGTCACACCGCTGATTTCATTGTGTTCGTTCATTTCGGTTTGACCATGACGGGCAGCATATATCAGCAAAAAATCCACCACCTGACAGACAGAAAGCGGCAGTCATTTGCCGCAAATCTGTTTTTTCAGTTCTTGTCTTCGGTTGCCGCCTGCTGTTCGGTACTGAAAATTTTGACCGAATAGGAACTGCCTTCCATATCCGCCGCAACAGAAACCACAACCGAACCATCGGAAAGGATGGCAGGTGCAAACACCCGGGCAAACATATCATTATAATAGCAGCCGCAGGCACCATCCGTTTTACCCAGCACAATGGCTGCCTTTCCGTCGGAAAGCCCACGCAGGAAAACATTGCTGCCGTCGGTCACAAACAGGTCAGGCGTAAAGCCGTTGGTGTTTTCAACCGAAAGGGTGAAAGTCTGCGCAGTCATGATATTATACATTTCCAGCGTTTTTTTATTCAAAAGCCAGTCGCCGCTGCGAAGGTACTCTTCATGGTAATTGCCTTCAAAATCTTTGACAACATTTTCCGTACCGTCGGCATAAGCAATGATACGGAAGGCGTTTTCGCCGTTGCGCTTCAGACAGACGACCCTGCCGTCCTCGTCAAAATTCAAGTAGAAATCCACGACATCCTGAATATAGCGGTTGTTATCACGGTTGTTGCCGGAGCCGCCCGCCATATAAATGTCCATGTTTTTATCTACGGTATACAGGTGATATTGCCGTGCAGAGAAGAACAGGAAGTTTTCACCGCAGCGGTGAACCGCATCTTCGGTCAGCATCGCGTAATCTGCCCGGGCAGCGCCGGTGTTGTCATAGGCGCGGTTATCCGTAGACAGAATCGTTTCGGTTTCGCCGGATTCCGTGCGGAAAATAAAGTTTTCCTCAAAGACTTTATCGTTGCTGTAAAAATCCTCTTTGGTCGTATCGATCAAAAGCAGATAGGCGCCGTCCTCCGCATACGCATCCGGCAAATTCATCATACGGAAGAAAGCATAGTCGTAGATATAAACTTCCGCATTGGAGTTTTCCGTTGTAAACAGACCGTACCCGGCAACCGTTCCATCCTCAGCGGTATAATAATGTACCGTCGCCGGGATCTCCTGGTCAGTGCAATTGACCGTTACATCAAAAGTCCCGCTTTCCGGCACCTGAACGATCTGCGTTCCTTCAATGCGGTAAAACGCAACACTGCCGTCGCGCGCCATGGTGTAATACAGATCTGCAATATCGGTTTTCATCATCGGCTCTGCATTGTCCACCGAGCCTTTTACCATCATCACATATCCGTCGCTGTCGGTAGCAATGGCAGAAGGAGCGGTCGTACCGTCTTCGCCGGAGATAATCCGAAAATCATCACGCAGAAAAACGCCAACCAGCACCAGCACAGCAAGCAGAACCACCACAGCGGTAATGATATACCCTTTTTTCATTTGCTCATTCCCTTTCGGTTGCGATCTACTGAAATTTTCTTTGAACTCCATTATATAAAACCAAAACGGGAAAGTCAATTCATAAATCGTGAATTCTCAGCCGTTTCGCGGCCACGGCGTTTCTTACACCAGAAGATTCAGCAGTGCCGTCGCAGCGGCGCCGATCACTGTTCCCGCCGCCAACAGCCAGAAACCGTGCATCCGGCGTTTTTGCTCCCGCCTGCGCAGTTTGGGCGGGACCGCTTTTCTGACAGACTGCGCCGCCCGGGCTTCCAGGCGGCTGCTTTCCTCGCCGCTGTATTCTGGCTTAACAAAAAAAATTGCTTTTTCAAAATAATCGCTGCCGGTATCGTGCAGCTCCAAAACACATTTACTGACGCCTTTTATAACCATCATGCTCCCGCCTTTCCCGTTTATTTTTACCGAAGAAGGCAGATTTATGCGAAAATCCGCTTCTCCGGCAATCGGGAGAAGCGGATGTCTTTATGCTTTTAACTGATCGTAGGCTTGAAAGAACTCGGAAAGCTGATCCTCTATTTGCTGAACGCCGCCGGCTTTGGCGCTTTCGATATTCAGCGGCAAAACCGGATCATGCACGCTCAGTCGAAGCAGCGCCCAACCGTCGCCATGCGCCGGATCAAAAGAGAAGCGAACGCCTTCGCGGTTGTCGTCAGCCAGCGTAACGCCGGGCTGTTTTTTCGCCCACGCGGTCAGATCATCGATCACGCCGCTGCCGTAAGCCTTAAAATCCGGGCACTGGATATGCAGCCGGATCTCTTTTGCCTCATAGGGCTCTTCCAGTCCGCTGATCAGATCGGAAAGGCATTTTCCCTGTTTTTTCATCTGAGCCGCACGAATGATGAGCTTCGTCATCAAATAGGCGCCGTCATCCAGAAAATAGTTTTCGCGCAGCGCCGCGTGACCGGAAGTTTCCATCGCCAGCGGGCAGTTGACCCCCTCCCGGTTCAAACGAATGGCCTCGTTGATAACATTTTTATACCCCCGGCGGTAGCGGTAATGACAGCCGCCGAGCGTTTCGTTGATAAAGCGTGCCAAACCATCGCTTGTCACCGAATCCGTAACAATCGTCGCGCCTTTTTCCTTCTCCAAAACAATCGCCGACGCCAGAGCAATCAACCGGTTGCGGTTAATCTCCCGCCCGTCTCGATCCACACAGGCCGCCCGATCGACATCCGTATCAAAAATCACGCCCAGATCCGCGCCGCTTTCCAAAACAGCTCTGCTGACCGCGTGCATCGCCTCTTCATTTTCCGGGTTCGGTGAGTGATTGGGGAATCTGCCGTCCGGATCCAGATAGCGGCTGCCGGAAATATCGGCGCCCAGGGGCTTCAGCACATGAAGGGCGTAAAATCCGCCGACGCCGTTCCCCGCGTCCACAGCGACGGAAAAACCGCGAAGCGGATGCCGGAAATCGTCCGCGCCGATGCCTTCTCGGATCAAGACGCGCAAATCGTGCGCATATTCGCTCATATAATCAACCGACTGATATTCTCCCCGCTCCCGGTAAGGCGAAGCATCAAAGCGCTCGGCGATGGAAAGAATCTCTGCGATATCCTCCCCTTCAAAGCCGCCCTCTGCGGTAAAAAACTTCAATCCGTTTTTATCCGCCGGGTGATGGCTCGCCGTGATCTGCACCGCGCCGGTATACCCTTTTTTGACCGTGGTTAAAAACATCGCCGGGGTCGAGCTCATGCCGCAGTCGCCGACATCGGCTCCGCTTGCCAGAAGCTGCTCAATGACCGCTTTTTTTATCCGCTCCGATGACAATCGGGAATCACAGCCGACAGATACACGCATATCTGCGGCGCGAACGCCCGTCTTCTTTTCCAGCACAACAACGAATCCGGCAATAACGGCACGAATCACCTCGTCGCTTAACTCGTTGTTTTCCCCCATGGCAGTGCCTCGGATATCGGTTCCGCTTTTTAAATGCGCCAAAGACATTTTTTTGCCTCCCTTTGCTGTTTGCGGGTTCCATATCACAAATCCGGCGATTTGTCACCTCGCAAAATAACCAAAAAACAGCTTCTTTTTTCTGATTCAAAACGACTATCTATTTTTACCAAAAATGTCCGGAATTTTTGTTAAAAATCTATTCCGGTCTGTATAAATTTGAGAATTGGTACAACTTTGCGTATAAGGAAATTTTTCGGAAAAAGTTTTGAACATTTTGTCAAAAACCGGTTTTTCCCCGCTGTCCATGCTTGTTCAGGGGTAGTTATTGACATTTTCAACAGAGTTATCAACAATTTGTGCTTTACTCTGCGTATAAAAATTTTTTCATCAAATCGGGGAATCGTTCACAAATTCATCAAGATTCCCAGTCCAAACCGACGGCAGCGCGCAAAATACGGCGAGCGTCGGCCGTGGTAACCGTTCCATCCGCATTCATATCCGCCAGCCACTGCTGCTCTTCGGACAGCGTTTCGAGGGATACCGCGAAACGAAGAGCAGATCGCGCATCAGAGGAACTGATTTTGCCGTCCTTGTTGACATCGCCGCGGATCCCGTCGCTGACCACATGGATTTCAAAGGATGCAGAATAACTTTCGTAATATACATTCACTGTTTTTGTTCCAAAGGAAGAGGTATCAATGGGATCAATGGTATAATCGTCGATCCCTTCCCGCCGGCCGCTGTTATATTCCAGATAAACCACCAGCCCGCCCAGATCCGGCGTTTCATTCAGGAAACAATCGGTCGTCAGAGGCGGCGTGACGGAAATGCCCACCGGCTCGGCACGGTTGAGCCGAACGGTATAAGACGCCTTTCTGCCGCCGTAAGTCAGTTCGATCTCGGCGTCTGAATTCAACACATAAGACGGCGCAAAGGCGGCGCTTTCCGGCTGTACGGTTTCACTTTTCCCATTATCATAAAATGCCGTCAGCACCAATCCGCTCAAATCGATGTTCATATCATCGTTATAATAGATCTGTTTGGTCGGCGGCGTGCTCACCTGAAGGTCGATCAGCGTTTTCAGCACGACCTCAATGGTCAGCGGGACGGTGATATCCTCATATTTATAACAAAGCTGCACCGTTTGCCGGCCAAGCAGCAGCGGCTCATACCCCAAAAGCATATAATCCGTTGTGGTACTGGGCGCTCTGCCGTCGGTATAATAAACCGTCAGCTCCAGCCCCTCAAAACGGGGTTCATCCGTATCTTCGATCACCTGCAAAGAAGCCGGCATCGAGGAAATTTCAATATGGCTGATCGGAATGCGAGCGACCTCAATGGAGAAAGACGCCGTTTGTCCCTGATAAGTAACCGTCACCGTTTTGCTGCCAAGGGAATACATATCCGGCACCATAATTGAATAGCCGCTGATCGGCGCCGATGTGCCGTTGGTATAATAAGCGGTCACGACCATGCCGTCCGCCAGAAACGGTTCGTCTTCATAATAATGCGTTTTATCGGGCAGTTTTGTGACCTCAATCCGCGAAAGGCGCAAAGAAACGCCGTATAAAGCCGTATCACCGGCATCGATCCAGCCGGAAAAACCATCATAAACCACATGAAGGAAATTTCCATCGCTTTTATCGGAAGAAAAAACCGTATTAACCTTAACGGTGGTCAAAAGAGGCGCATTTTCATCCGGGTAGGCATAAACTTTTGCGCCGATGGTTTCGGTCACGATATATAAAGTATCGGCAGCCGCCGCAGTGGAAAAACAGGGCAGCAGCAAAGCCAAACACAGGATACAGGCGATCCATTTCGACTTCATTTTACATCTCTCCGCTTCAAAGTCTACCGCAGTTACATTATATAATGCTTTTTTCCCTCTGTCAAATGAAATAAACGGCAACCGCCGGCAGGAAAGAATCGGCTCATCTTGACTATTTTTGAAAAATCGGGTAAAATTTACGGTATTGATAAAATTGCGGCAGGTAACGAAATGCAGAATCCAATTCCCTTTGACCCATATCAGCAAAACTATAAATTTCCCTTCGGAAGCGTCCGGGCGGGAACGGCAGTCCGTTTCGCGGTCTGTCTCCCGCGCGCCATGGGGTGCAGCGGTGTAACGCTTTTGATCAACGAGGCGTTTTCCGGGCGAGAAAATGCCGTCGCTCTGTCCTGGCGGGAAACAGACCAGATCACCGAGTGGTGGGAATGCGTCTTTACCCCACGGGAAGAGGGCGTATACCGCTATTCCTTTGAATATCGCGTAAGCTGGGGCACCGGAACGATTGCCCCTGATGAAAATGACGCGGGCAGTTTTTCGGCAGCCGGCAGCAATTGGCAATTGACGGTGTATTCCCCGGACTTTCACACGCCGGACTGGCTGAAAGGCGGTCTGATATACCAGATTTTTCCGGATCGCTTTGCCTTTTCCGATCAGCCGAAAGAAAAGGTTCCCTCCGACCGGATTCTGCGGAAAGACCGGGATGCGCTGCCCTATTGGAAGCCGGATGAAAAAGGCATTATCCGAAACAACGACTATTTCGGCGGCGACCTGCGCGGCATTGAAGAAAAACTGCCTTATCTGAAAAGCCTTGGCGTCACCTGTCTGTATCTGAATCCTATTTTTGAAGCCCATTCCAACCACCGGTATGATACGGCGAACTATTTTCAAATCGATCCGCTTTTGGGCAACGAAGCGGATTTCCGCTCGCTTTGCCGGGAAGCCAAACGGCTCGGCATTTCCGTTCTTTTTGACGGCGTTTTCAGTCACACCGGCGCGGACAGCGTATATTTTAATAAATACCGCCGGTACGGCAATTCCGGTGCGTACAACGATCCGAACTCTCCTTACCGGCCGTGGTATCATTTTGGCAAAGACAAAGACGATTATCACGGCTGGTGGGGCATAGACACCCTGCCGGAAGTCAATGAAAACGAGCCGTCCTACACCGCTTTTATTACGGGAGAAAACGGCGTCATCGATCACTGGCTGCAAGCCGGCGCACGAGGTGTGCGGCTGGATGTCGCAGACGAACTGCCGGACGCATTTATTGACCGGATACGGGAAATTGTCAAAAAGGATGGCAGAGACGCGTTCCTTTTAGGCGAGGTATGGGAAGATGCAACCAATAAGGTATCGTGGGGCAGTCTGCGCCGCTATCTTCTGGGCAAACAGCTGGATTCCGTCATGAATTATCCCTTCCGAACCGCCATTCTGGATTTTGTAAAATTTGCCGACGCCGAATGCTTTATGCGGCGTGTCCTGCGGCTGATCGACCACTATCCGCCCGAAGCGATGAATACGGCAATGAACCTTTTAGGCACGCACGACACCGCCCGGCTGTTGACCGTCCTGTCCGATTTGGATCTGAGCAATCAGGATCGGGACTATCAGGCTTCCCTCTTCCTGACCGATGAGCAAAAGAAACTGGCTTCCCGCCGGTGCCGAGCCGCCGCTGTGCTGCAATACACCCTTCCCGGCGTACCGTCTTTGTATTACGGTGACGAAGCCGGTATGCAGGGCGGCAGAGATCCCTTTAACCGCGGCTGCTTCCCCTGGGAAAAGGAAGATAAACGGATGCTGGAGCACTACCGTGCCCTTGGCGCGCTGCGGCAGGCTCATACCGTTCTGCGGGACGGTGCGTTTCGGCCGCTTTCCGCCACACTGCGCTGTGCTGCCTTCCTGCGCGATAATCAGGAGGAAACACTTGCCGTACTTGCCAACATGAACCCCCACGATATTACCTATTACATCACGATTCCCCATGAAAAAGAAGAGGTGCTGCTCGGAGGGTCTCGGGCGGACGGCGGCATTGCCATTCCGCCGCTGACCACCGCCGTGGTACGGATCCGCTGAGTTCTGATTAAACACCGGCAGGCGCCGGCACTTTCCGGCGGAACCGGTTACCACAAAGACGCTGTGGTTCCCTCTTCCGTCGTTTCTTCTTCCTGCACACGCCAGCGATCCAGCTGCGACAAAGCACTGCCAAAGAGAATGGCCTCGTCCGGAACCTCTATGTCGTCTGATGAAACCAACACATCATTGCGGAAGGCAAGCGGCAAAAACGGAAGATCCTGCGTAAATGTTGTGAAAAATGCCGGCAGGGCAACCGTACCGCTTAAAACTTCCTGCCAGGCAAGATAGCTTTTTGACTGATCGGAAATGCCATACGACACACTGCCGCCGAAAAAAGCAGACAGCGACCCGTTATTCGGCAGCTTTATTTCACCTATATACAGATCATATCCACCCTCTGTAAGGGTTTGCACATATTGATCATATGGAAGAGAATGAATCGTGACGCTGACGCCGACCCGCGCAAGGGAGTCCTGCACACAGTTGGCAACCTCCAGCCGGTATTCGCTTTCATTGTTGACCAAAAGGCTCATACGAAGCGAGCCTTTATCCCCGCTTCTTGTCCCGGTCTGCGGGTCAACAGTCGTATATCCTTCGTTTTCCAAAAAGTGCTGTGCGGCGGCATAGTCTACCGCCGTCTGCTGATCGGAAGTCGCGTTCTGCGAATACGCACGCGTATCCGGACGGATGGGCAGATCAGCGGCAACAGCGTGACCGCTGTAAACACTTTGCGCGATTTCATCTCTGTTCACCGCAAAAGACAGCGCCTGCCGCACCGGCGGAAAGCTCAGCGCATATGAATCGGAGTTGATCCCCAAAAAAATCAAATTGGAAGTCGGGATATCTACCATCTGCCCGCCTGTGCGTCCCAGCCGTCCACCGAACAAATCGGAAACAAAGAAATCGATTTCTCCCGTTTGCAGCGTGTACATTAAGTTGCTGCTGTCACTCACCGGGATCAAACGCACCGTTTCGATTTGGCTTTCTGATTCTCCCGCGCAAAGCGTCAAAACCGTTTCGTCCTCCGACTCCGTCCAACGATACTGTCCTGTTCCGATCGGACGAGCATCAGCGGTTTCCGCCGTTTGGTTTTTCACAATTGGGAATGTCAGCAAAAACAGCCTGTCCGGCAGCTTATCGGAAAATGAAAAGGTCACTTCCAACGGCGAATCTGCTTTCGCTTCGGCAATGCCTGACATTTGCTGCGCATATACGGCCGAAGACTTTGCCTTTTCAAAAGAATAGACCACATCATTCGCCGTTACGGCGGATCCATCACTGAAAACACCCGTCGTCGGCAAAACAATTTTGACCTCATTTTCACTTTCGGTATAAGAAGCGGCAACATCCGGTTCCGCCGTGCCGTCCCGCTGTATGGAAAACAAACCGGCGTATACCATCGGCATCAGCGATGCGTTCAGCGATGTCGTACAAAAATAGGGATTCAGACTGTCGGAAGAAAAATACGCCGTCTTGCACGATACCCGTGTCAGGAGGGGTTCTTCACTCGTCTCGTCTGCATCGCCCGGCGTTTCACGGGCACAGGCGGTAAAAAGCAGTGCAAAGCACAAAAAGAGCAAAATGCCTTTACTGAATCCGGACACTCTGCGCGCTGCGGCATCTGCCTGTTTTTTCATCGACATCAAAAACACATCCTTCCATAACACAGTCTCCGTCCGACGTTGCAAATCGTGCCGGCATATGATATTTCAAATGACGAATAATAATTTCAGGAGCAACACCTAATACCGTATCTTTTGCGCCGGACATTCCCAAATCGGTGATATAACCGGTTCCTTCTGATAAAACACAGGCGTCCGAGGTCTGAACATGGGTGTGTGTTCCTGCAAGAGCAGTGATTTTTCCGTTCAAATAAAAGCCCATCGCCCGTTTTTCACTGGTTGCTTCCGCATGGAAATCCAGAAAGATCAGGCGAATTTTTTCTTTTTCCAGCTCTTTCAAAATTCGATCCATGGTAAAAAAAGGGTTTTCCAGCGCTTCCATTCCGTATACGCCTGCCAGATTAACAACCGCCGCCCGGTAAGCGCCTCTGTCCACGATACAATACCCTTTTCCGGGATTGCTTTCATGATAATTCGCAGGGCGCAGCACAAACGGTTCGCGTTCCAAGAAATCATAGACTTCGGCACGGCGGAACACATGATTCCCGCCGGTGATCACATCGGCGCCGCTTGCAAATAAAAGTTCGGCGGAAGACGGCGTCATCCCGTTTCCGTCTGCGGAATTTTCTCCGTTTACAATGCAAAGATCAATGCCGGCGAATTTTTTATAGCCGGGCAATTTTTTCTGCAAAAAGCGACAGCCCCATCCGGCTACGACATCGCCGATCATCAAAACATTCATCTGCTTCCCGCCTTTCCCTGATGGCTTTTATTATAACAAGTTCCCCGGGCAGATGCAATCCCCCCGCAAGCAGCAAAACGACAGGGAAGCGACAGCATACGCCCGTTTCTTCGCCTTTCGGACATAAAAACAGGAGACGCCGCAAGAGCTGCGTCTCCTGTTTTTTTACGATTTGGCGTCGGAAGCCAAAGATCAATCCTCTTCTTCGCGCGCCTTTTCAATGACCTCATCCGGCAGCGCCTCGCCGTGCCGCACAAAGAGAATACACAAAATGGCAAGGACAAAGACCACCGGACAATAAGCAAACAGCGACATATAAGTGCCCGTAAACATCCGGACAATACCATAGACAATGGGAGAGGCAATCTGCGCAGAGAAGGTGGCGGTATAATAATATCCGGTAAAGGTGCCGACCTTATCCAGACCGCCGATTTCCAAAACCAGCGGCAGCGTATTGACAGTGATAAACATATTGGCAACGCCGCCGATGACAAGAGCCGCCCAAATCAACGCCATGCTGCGGGTGATAAGGTACAGAACAAAGACAGCCATGAACAGCGCCAATCCCAGCAGAATCGTCTTTTTTCTGCCGATTTTTTTACCGAAATAACCGGCGGGAATCGCGCCAACAGCGGAAAATACCGCAAAAACACCCATCATGATCGTTGCTTCCGAAGTGGTTTTGCCCAGCACTTCAGCGGCAAACAGGGAAAAGAAGGTTGTAATCGCATTTGTACCGCAGAACAGGAAGAACAAGCCTAGCAGCATGAAAATCAGGCTGACCCGCTCGCCGGTTGACAGTTTTTCCGCCTTGATCTTCGCTTTTTCGGCCTTGCGGGCTTCTTTTTCCGCCTGGCGTCTCGCCTTTTCATCGGCTGCCATATTTTTTTCAGCAGCAACCGTTAAACGGCTGTCCGGCTCTTTGACAAAGAACAGAAGCACCAGCATACCCAACAGCATGATGATCGAGCCGATCAAAAATACATAGGGGAAGTAATCTTCTTCCGCGATCTGATCGCTGGGCAGACCGGTCACCGCGCCGTAAATCGCGACCACCAGCGTGCCGGCGACAAGACCGACCAAACTGCCCGCGCCGCCCATCAGATTGATGACGGCGTTCCCCTCGCTTCGCAGTTCCGTCGGCGTCAGATCCGGCATCAGAGCCACGACCGGCGCCCGCCACAGCGACATGGAGAACACAAAAAGAATAATCGCAACCATCGTTGCCGACAAACTGACATTGGACATAATCGGGATCAGGAAAAAAAGAACAGCGGAAATCGGCGCGCAGGAAACAATAAAGGGACGGCGCTTGCCGAGTTTGGAATGGCAGCGATCTGACAACTTGCCAAAGGTTGGCTGAAAAATGACGCCGAACAGGTTATCAAAGGTCATGATAATGCCGATGAACAAGGGCACCAGCGTAAAACCGCCGCCGGCAACCTCAACTGCCTCACCCTGCGCCTCAGCAAAGCGAACCAGATCCGGGAACCGACTGATCAGCGCTTCGCTCCACGAAGTGATAAGAGGGGACTCTGTCAAAAGACGATTCAATATTTTGGTCACGTATGGGTCGTAAATCGCCCACGCGATGGATGTAGCCATAAAACCGAAGCCGATCAGTATGGTTTTTTTGTAGTCGAGCTTTGCTTTCGTTGCCACGATCCCGCCTCCTTATTTTTGTTGATAAAAAAGGATACAGCGAAAAACCGGAGACTTTTCTGCTGTATCCTTCTTTTCCATTCAATTGTAACAAAGACGATAAAAAAGGTCAAGATGGTTTATATAAAACAAACAAATTTTTCTGCATCGATCACTATCCACGGCTGGTCGGCGTATACGGAATCGCTTCGTCTTTCCCCGGGAACACCTCATATGTTTCCAGAACATTATCCATTAACGCCAAATCCTTGATGACCGCCACAAAAACCAACCCATGAGGAATGCGCAGGGAATAGCGGCAGCGGTAAATCTTTTTTCCGTCAGCCGTGCGCTCCGGATGAGACAGGTAATCAAAAGCGGTAACAATGATCCGTTTGCTTTCAAAATAGGAATCGACCTGCGGGATCAAGACGGTTTTATCAACGAAAACGATTTCCACACTGCGTGTGCGTTTTTTCAGGAACACCCGGCGTTCCAGCCATTTCAGCAGCAGCGTTGTTGCATAAATGCTGACAAAAGCAATCAGACTCATGCGATAATAGCCCATACCAATGGCAAGCCCCAGACAGCTCGATACCCACAATGTAGCGGCCGTGGTAATACCGGTCACCATGGTGCCGTCACGGGATTTAATGATGGCGCCTGCTCCGATGAAACCCATACCGGATACCACACCGGACGCAATACGCGACAAATCCAGATTGGTCGGAATCAATCGAGCCTGATACGCCATTTCCACTGCGATAAGCGAGGTGATCGCAGAGCCGAGACAAACCAGCACATGCGTTTTAATCCCTGCCGGATGATGTGAAATCTCACGCTCCAAACCAAGGAAAAAACCAACGATGACCGCCAAAGCAATCCGCACAACCAGATCCCAGATATAAATATTGGAATCTACATAAAAATCAGAGAACATCCTATTCCTCCAAACAACCAATATACACCCTTTATTTTTTTGCAAGGATCCGGCAGGCGAAAGAACCAATGCCGATCCATAACAGCTGCATTAAGAAGAGATGCCAACCGGCGACCGCGCCTGCGCCGGAGAAAATCATTAAGACCGAAATCAACAAAAGTCCCAGCACCGAAGTAATTACCGCAAAAGGTGTGGTCAGATCCAGCGCGTTGCGCAGCCGAACGGCAGCGCTCATCAGACGAAGAGAAGAGATGAATCGATTGTCGCTGAAAAGACAGGTTTGCACGCGCAGTGCTTCCTCTTGCCGGCACATTTTAAAATATTCAGCGGCTTCGGTGTTTATCACCTTGATGGTGTCGGCTGCAAGGGAGGCCTGCGTCTCGACCATTTCATCATTGATATGCGGATCGGTGGAACGCAGAAGGATGGTAAAACCGTGACGAACCAAATACGCCAGATTTTTACGAACCGCAGGATTCAGAGAATAGCCGACAACAAACATGGCGGCAAGCTCGCCGTCAACGGCAAGATAAATGATCCGGCGGTTCTCATCACCGCGCAAATATTTTTCTTCCAAGGCGGTGGGCGGCGTCTCGATATTATGATTGATCATCATATCCCGCGTGCCGGCTAAAATTTTCTTATTGCCGACCCAGGCGGAAAGCCCCTGCCGATCCTCATAAATCAACATTTCCACCGGCGGAAGCAGTTCCGTTCTATCAGCAATGACCCGGCGGAAGGTCCCGCTCAGGGGGCTGTCCGACTCAATAAACAGCGCCGCCGCCTGCAAGATCACATCATAAAGCTGGTGCTCATGAAAGGTCTTTGCACCGTCAACTTGCAGGGAATCGACATCATACAATTCGGATGCGTCAAAAATAATTGCATCAGCCGAAGCAAAGGCAACGGCGGTAGAATATCCGGGAATAGCCCCTTTGTCCTGTGCAACACTGCGATTGAACGAATCGAGAAGCCCTTTCAGGGCAATTCCGACTGAAAGAGGGGATGTCGCCAGAATAACTGCCGTAAAACCGGTCACAGCCGCTCCAATGTCCTTTGTCACAATTGCCATGACCAAAAAAACCAGAAACGCAACGCCAAGACAGACCGGCAGAAGAACACTGCAAATGCCGACAGTCGGATCGTCTCCCAGAGAACTGTTGATGAATTTATCCATTCCCGGCAGCTTGGAGCGATAATAAATTTTAGCGTCCGGTTCCAGGATTCCCTGCCCGATTTTTTCGCTGCGATGCGCATCGTTGACACGGGTAATCGCGCAATGGGAATGTCCGGAAATCAGAGAACGAAAACTTGCAGTGGTGCGTGTAATCGCTGACAGACGGAACAAGAAAACCAAATCCGTCAGCGCAAGCGCCGCTGTATTATATAAAAAACACTGGGTATAAATTTTTTCCGGCATCAGCAAAAGCACAAGGTTCTGCAAAAGCACCGCGATCCACAGCAGCAGCAGCGCCGTACTGCTTCCGGCTTTTTTACGCAGCAGCAGAGCAATGCCATCGGAAAACTCATTGATCAAAGGCGCGATACCCACAACAAACAGAAGCAGCATCACGATCCCGTAAGCAAGACCGTTTCCGCCGAACAAATGCAGCGTCCGTTCGGTGTCGCCGATGGATTGAAAAACGGGGATCAGGGAAAACAGCAAAGACAAAAGCAGAGCGCCGGCGCTGATTGCCAGTTTGATCACCGCGCTTTTTTTATAACGGATCAAAAATTCCCTGATCTTTTTTTCATCTTCCCGCTCGGTATATTCCGGATAGCGAAGAGGTAAATCATCCTCTGACAGAAGATTGGCAAACAAACGGCTGCGCCGTGGTTTCCGTTGCGGCGCCTCCGGTTCCGCCGGAGAAAAGGTCTCCTCCGGTTCCTCCTTTGGCTGGAGCGGATCGGCTTTGATGAATTTGCGTGTCGCGCCATCCACCGGCTGCTCCTGCCTAGACGGCTGCGTTTCATCGGCAAATTTGCCCTCGGTCGGCTCCTCGCCCGGCTCGGAATGCTCCAGCTGCGCCGAATGAATCCGATGCGGCACACCGGGATCAGATTCCGGCGTCAGCTCAACTTCACCGCTTCGGAAAAACACCCTCGCCCTGCCTTTACGGATACCGGCAGCTCGTTTCTCCTGTTCGTATTTATATTCTTCCGGGTCATTAAAATAACGAATCACATCGCTTTCCGTCGGCGGCAATTCCTGTTCGCCGCCTTCGGCAAGCGCCGCCGCTCCGGCATCATCATGATGCACTTCGGCGGGTTTGACCGGCTTGCTTTTTCTGCGGCGAAGCCGACGGCCGGACGGCGCCTCAGACTGTGTCTCTCCGGCAGGGCTTTTTTCCTGCTCACCGGCAGCATCCTGCTGCGTCTGCTTCTCTTCGGCCTGTTCTTCCGCTGCGGGGGCTTCGCCCGCAATGGTTGTTTCATCCGATGTCTCCCCGGCGGAAGGTCCGGCCTCTTCGGTTCTTTCGTCGGCATATGCCTCGATCAGACTTTTGATATAGGCGTCTGCCGCCTCTTTGGACGAATCCTGTTCTCTCGGCTCTGATAATTTATCTTCTTGCAGGCGCGGCGCTTTTTCCTTTTGCTGTTTGGAATCGCTGCGCTTGGTAAATTTCGCCATATTCACCGCCTCCTTCTGAAAACCTTCGGCTGCCTTATTTGCTACGGATCCTGGACGCTTCAAACAACAGGATTCCCGCCGCAACCGATGCGTTCAAAGAATTGATCTTCCCTTTCATGGGTATCGAAATCACGCCGTCTGCATTTTCCTTTAACAGGCGGCTGACGCCTTTTCCTTCTGATCCGATAATCAGCGCTACCGCACCGCTGAGATCTGCTTCATAATACGGCGTCCCGTCCATATCCGCTGCCCATACCCAGACGCCCCGCGCCTTGAGCTGCTCCACCGTTCGGTTCAAATTGGTTACCCGAACCACCGGCACATACTCCAGCGCTCCGGCAGCCGCTTTCCCGGTCCGAGCTGAGAGGGACACACTGCGCCGCTCGGGGATAATCACTCCGTGCACGCCCGCCGCTTCTGCCGAACGGATGATCGCTCCTAAATTATGCGGATCCTCCAAGCCATCGCAGATAACCAGGAACGGATCTTCGCCGCGCTGCTGTGCCAGCGCAAATACATCCTCCAGCGAAGCATACGCATGAGAAGCCGCAAACAAAATAACCCCTTGATGCGCCGCTCCCGCGCAAAGCTGATCCAGCTTTTTACTATCCGCTTCCTTAATCGGAATTTTTCTTTCTTTACACAAAGCCAGCAACGGCGTCAGAGAGCCACCGGCGGCGCCTTTGGCGACCAGCAAATGATCTGCCGCCCTGCCGCTGCGAAGCGCTTCCCGCACCGCATTTCTGCCGATAATCAAATCCTGTTCGGCAGAGGAATCTATTTTCTCATTTTTCATAAAAAAGCCATCCGTTGCGATTCCGGCAACCAAAAAACAGTCTTGCCGGCGAAATCGTATAATTATTCTTTATTATAGCACAGAATGACAGGATATGGCAAGATTTTTTTCTTTTTGCCTGATCTTTCATTCCGAAAGAAAAAAGGAACCGCACCGATTATACCGGTGCGGTTCGCTTTTGAAGGAGGGTAAAAATCAAACTTGAATACTTGTCATGGAAAATAAACTGTCATTAAAAATTTTCACGGTTCGGAAGTATTTAATGACATCCCGGCGCGTAATGATCCCCATAAAGACAGATCGGTCATCCACCACCGGCACAAAATTGCTGTCCATCACCCGGGTCAGCAGATCATCCATCGTCGTATCGATGGTCACTGCCGGATTGAATCCCCGGCGCAGGATGCTGGATACGGTGTACTTTTCGCCTTCACGAATGGTTGTTCCGTTTTTATCCAGGATCTCCCATAAAAAATCGCCTTCACTGACAGTCCCCTTATACCTGCCGGCCTGATCCAGAACCGGCAAGGCAGAATACCCATGGGCTTTCATTTTTTCCAGCGCCTGACGCAGGGTGCTTTCTTCCCGGATATAAGCAACCTCAGATTTTGGTTTTAACAGCATTACAATATTCATCTTGGTTTCCTTTCAGCTGCAAGACAGCTCCTCAGACGAATTCTTTTTTTCAATTTCATTGTATCCGATTTTTACCACCCGCGTATAAAGAATATATGAACATTCCCCCCAAAATGCCTGTTTAAAAAAAGGTTTACAACTTCTTCGCAAACAGGCAATATCCTTATTTTTTCTATTACATTTCACTCTTTTTGTTGCATTTTGCACGAATATGACATATAATAAATTACTATATTGATTTGGGAGGGATCCGATTTGGCTTTGCCAGAGATAGCAGATCTTTTTGATATTTCCCATACCCTGCTTTCTGCATTATTCTTGCGTCATCAGTATCCGTGGGACATTTTAGCGCCGCTTGGGGATGAAATTCGTTCCCTTGCCCGCACGCTGAACAGCGATTACGAGCAGCGAGGCGACGGCATTTTCATTCATAAAACCGCTAAGATCCACCCGTCTGCCAATATTACAGGTCCGTGTATCATTGATGAAGGCGCGGAGCTGCGCCCCGGCGCATTCATCCGAGGCAATGCGGTAATCGGGAAAGGCGCCGTGGTTGGCAACTCCTGTGAGGTGAAAAACGCGGTTCTGTTTGACAGCGTACAGGTTCCGCATTTTAATTATGTCGGCGACTCCATTCTTGGCTATCACGCGCACATGGGCGCCGGCGCGGTCACTTCTAATGTGAAAGGCGATAAAAGTCTGGTTGTGATTCGCTATGCTGAGCAGCACTGGGCAACTGACAGAAAAAAAGTCGGTGCTTTTTTGGGCGATTTTGCAGAAATCGGCTGCAACAGCGTACTGAACCCCGGTACGGTGATCGGCAGGAATACGAGAGTTTATCCCCTCTCTTCCGTTCGCGGTGTTGTGCCGGAAAACTGTGTTTATAAAAACGCACAGGAAATCATATTGATTAGGAAATGAGGATGAAATAGAATGGGAATTTTATTTGGAACCGACGGCATCCGCGGGATCGCCAATCAGGATCTGACCCCGGAACTTGCCATGAGTGTTGGCCGCGCCGCAGCCGCTGTCTTGTCTGCTGATAACCGGCGTCACCCCAAATTTGTGATCGGCTGCGACACCCGCCTTTCTTCCGGCATGTTGTCCAGCGCCGCCATTGCCGGCCTTTGCTCTGTCGGTGCGGATGTCATTGACCTTGGTGTGATCCCAACGCCAGCCGTTGCCTATCTTGTCGGGAAATACAAAGCAGATGCGGGAATTATGATTTCTGCGTCCCACAACCCCTTTGAATATAACGGTCTGAAAATTTTCAGCGGCGACGGTTATAAATTGCCGGACGCACTGGAAGAAGAAATCGAAAATATCATCACCGGAAATTCACACCGTCACCAGCAAATGACCGCCGCCGATGTCGGCAGAGTCAGCCGGGCAGAAAATGCCGTCAAGGATTATGTAGATCATTTGAAAAGCACCGTTCCCTATTCGTTGGACGGAATGAAAATTGCCGTTGACTGCGCCAATGGATCTGCTTCCGTCACCGCACAGCGGCTGTTCACCGAGCTTGGCGCCGATTGTCATATGATCTTCGACACACCCAATGGAACCAACATCAACAAAGGCTGCGGCTCCACACATCCCGAAGCCCTTTGCGCTTATGTCAAAGAGCATCAGCTGGATGCAGGCTGTGCTTTTGACGGCGACGCTGACCGCTGTTTCTGTGTAGACGATCAGGGACGGCTAATCGATGGAGATAACATCATGGCGATTTTGGCGCAGGACATGAAAATGCGCGGCAAACTTGCCAAAAATACCATTGTCGGCACCATCATGACCAATCTTGGTTTTGTAAAATTCTGTGAAGAAAACGGCATCGATTTTGCCGCAACAAAAGTTGGTGACCGTTATGTGCTGGAACAAATGCTGTTGGAAGATTTTAATTTTGGCGGCGAACAGTCCGGACATATTATTTTCCGAGATTTTGCCACAACCGGCGACGGTCAGCTGACGGCAATTCAGCTTCTTTCTCAGATCCGCCGCACCGGCGAGAAACTTTCCGATTTGTCGAACTGCATGACAAAATTCCCGCAGTCGATGATCAATGTGAAAGTCAGTTCCGAAGGCAAACTGGCCTTCTATACCGACCTTGCAATCAAACAGGCATCCGAAAAAGCACGCGAAAAACTGGGAGCAGACGGCAGACTGGTTCTGCGCGCATCCGGTACGGAACCGCTGATTCGCGTCATGACAGAGCATCGCGATCCCGTCATCGCCGATGAAGTTGCGAAGGAACTTGCCGCTGTTGTGGAAAAACAGCTCTCTAATAAATAAAACATCGCAAAACCCATAAAAACAGCTTCCTTTTTTCAGGAAGCTGTTTTTTTACACGCCTTTCCCGCTTTCGGAATAGAATGCAACAAAAGAAGCGAAAGGCCGAAAAACAGAAGCGTAGCTGACAGATGACTGTTTTTCCTTCTGTCTTTCGCATGAAAATAGATGCAGCGATACGCAGGAACAGCCTTCCGCATATTTGCGAAAGGCTGTTCAGACTGTCGATAAAGTGGGCTGAACCGCCGAACCAAAAGGAAAAGGGGAGCCTCACAATCGGAACGACGATCTTTTGCCGGCAATCAGAAAAAACAAAAAGCAGTGTCTTATGGCTGAAAGGTTTTGGCGACATGGCAGTACCTTTGTACGGCTCAAATCGCCAAAGCCTTTCTTCAGCCGCATTTCCCGCAGTCTGGCATCGTGTAGAAAAAGAAACTTTTTCTACACGATGAACAGCCTTCCGCATATTTGCGAAAGGCTGTTCAGACTGTCGATAAAATGGGCTGAACCGCCAAACCAAAAGGGTAAGGGAATCCTCACAATCGGAACGACGATCTTTTGCCGGCAATCAGAAAAAACAAAAAGCAGTGTCTTATGGCTGAAAGGCTTTGGCGATATGGCAGTACCTTTGTACGGCTCAAATCGCCAAAGCCTTTCTTCAGCCGCATTTCTCGCAGTCTGGCATCGTGTAGAAAAAGAAACTTTTTCTACACGATGAACAGGGGCTGTCGCAAACTGGATTCATCCAAGAGCGGCAGTCCTTTTTTTGAGTTAAAAGATAGAGAAAAGAAAAAACACCGTTCCGATCGGTCGGTGTTGGGTATAGATGTACAGAGGTCGGTCAGAA
>CALWIU010000076.1 GCA_944380845.1 uncultured Clostridia bacterium
TTCTTCTAATTTTTCCGGTTCATAAAACTTGAATTGCAGCAAAATCAACTGCGGCGAATACTTCTCGAAAAAAACCGTATACGGAATGATTTGCACCAGCGGGGAAAAGCCCTGCATATCTTCTTCCCGGGACAGAATGGTTTGCGGCGAATCCTTGTCGATGGGATCAAATAAATTAAAAATGGAAATCCAGCCACAGCCAATAATTGCGTATTCCTCATCATCGATTTTCATTTTGTCAGCGTGACCGGCTTTTTCTAATTCATCGTATTTCTGAAAGTTAATATAAGTAACTCTGCTATGATTGTCAATTTCTTCCTGTGTAAAAATACGCCCGTCAATATGAGGGAAGAAATAGGAAACATCATCGCCGTTCCAGCCGATAATATAATGATTATCTGATCTCTGAAAAATAAATAATGCAGTTTCGGTATCGGCAAGATATTTCTCTTCAAAAACAGCCGGCAGATCCGCCTTGGGCTTAGCGCTATCCGGCATGGAAATCGCAATGGTTGTCATGTTGGCGCTGGCATTGGATTTTTCAAAATAATCCCGTGCAGCTGCCAAGGTGACATTCATGCAGAATATGGCGGTCGCAACACCGAGAAAAAGAAACAACACAATGACAGGGTGGTTTTGCATATTGCGCCTGACGGATCGGAAAAAAATGGAATACATTTTGTCACCCCCAATATGAAAACGCTGGGAGGTCGGAAAGTCTTCCGACCTCCCAGCTAAAGTCAAGACAGATTATGTGTCAAATTGTGAATAAGACTTCATAGAACCGCTGCCACATCTCGCCCAAAATAATCCTTCTGCTACTTGAATATTAGACGCCTCAATGGTTTTGCTGGCTTCGGTAATATTATCACCAAGATCGTAATAATAGCCGCTGATTGGTTTCCATATAAAGGAATTGCCGGATTTATACTGGACATGAAACCAGACTTCTAAATGATTATTTACGGGGGTACAGTTGCACTTTGTTATTTTTGCGGTCGCAGAGTTTCGAAACAGGGATATTTTCGTTGAATACGTGCCATATGGCTTTGCGGTGCTGGCATCGGCTGCAATTGCAAATATCGATGCAAAAACAACCAATGCAAGAATCAGCGAGAGAACTTTTGTCTTTTTCTTCATTGTAGAAAACTCCTTTCTATTTATGGTGTGTTGCGAATGGTTGACTGCTGCATGGGATTCACTTCCTTTCTTTTTACCATACCGTAAAATAGCATCAAATAAATATATTTTGGTTTGTGAGCGGTTTTAAATTCAGGCAATCTAAAAATAGAAACCTCGCGATTCCAATATTTACAAATTCACTATAGTATAGAAAGAAAGAATTTTCAACGGGGACGACAGAACTACCGAAAAAACGGTCGAAAATGCGGATTTTTTATGGGGTGCTTATAAAATAAAGACAGAATAATACAAGTTGATTGATTATGAGGAGGACTGTGACGATTTTTACGATGCGTTTTTATAGGTATTCGTCAAGAAAATATTGCGATGATATATCTGTGCCTAAAGTCTATTTGGATGGAAACTGCGCGCGGGAAAAAGGAGGCGTGAAAGCAGAAAAAAGGGAAAGGGTAAGTGTTGATTTTTTCTCATGAAAGATTTGGAGCAGGCACGGCTTTTGCGCGAGAGCAGCAGCAAAACGGTTCTTTTTTTATGGCGAAGGGAGGTTACGCAGCTGGACGAATCCATGAATTTACACGCTCTGTGGTATGGTATCGGGCAGCTGTCGCCGCAGTGTTTTATGCGGAGCATGGAAATCGCAGCCCGGGAGCTTGCCCGGAACGGGGCGCAGATGTCCGTTGCCTTCTACAGGCAAAGGGCGTTTCACCGGCGTTGGCTGCCATTTCAGACCAGTACCTGCACAAAAAGCAGGGCTTTGCCGATCCGTTTTTTCGGGGCGGGCAAATCCTTTTTGATTGCTTTTTATCGAAAATGCCATTGGTTTCGGCTTGACAAAATCGGCCGAATGTTTTACAATAAAGAAGCAAATTGATAAACGATGATGGGAAGAGCGATACGGTTCATTCTTCAGAGAGAAGCCGGTTTGGTGCAAGGCTTTGTTTCCCCGTACCGCAGCCGTCCCGGAGTTTCGCCGCGAGGAACGGCGCGTCAGCCTTGCGTTAAAAGGCGTTATGAGTGGTGCTTTTCGGCACAATTCGGGTGGTACCGCGGTGATTTTCGCCGTCCCGTATTGTTTTCGAGGGGCATTTTTCTTTTGCCCTTCCCCATTTTTTCACCTGAAAGGATACGATCATTCATGGAATGGACCGGACTGAACGAACTGCGCGAGCAGTTCCTGAGCTTTTTTGAATCGAAGGGGCATTTGCGTTTGCCGAGCTTTTCGCTGATTCCCCAAAACGACAAAAGCCTGCTTTTAATCAACTCGGGCATGGCGCCTATGAAAAAGTATTTTACCGGAGAGGTTACACCGCCGCGTAAGCGTGTGACCACCTGTCAGAAGTGCATCCGCACGCCCGATATCGAAAATGTTGGCAAAACCGCCCGCCATGGCACCTATTTTGAGATGCTCGGCAATTTCTCCTTCGGCGATTATTTTAAGCATGAAGTTACCCAGTGGGCATGGGAGTTTTGTACCAAGGTCATTAAAATGCCGGTGGATAAACTCTATGTCAGCGTTTATCAGGATGATGATGAGGCGTATGACATTTGGACAAAGGAAGTCGGCGTCGATCCCTCTCACATGGTGCGTATGGGCAAGGAAGATAACTTCTGGGAGCATGGCGCAGGTCCCTGCGGCCCCTGTTCGGAGCTTTATTTTGACCGCGGACCGGAGCACGGCTGCGGCAAGCCCGACTGTCATGTCGGCTGTGAATGCGACCGGTTTGTGGAGTTCTGGAATCTGGTGTTCACCCAGTTTGACAATGACGGCAACAATAACTATACCCCTCTGGCGCACCCGAATATTGACACGGGCATGGGGCTGGAGCGTCTCGCCTGCATTTGTCAGGATGTAGACAACCTGTTTGAAGTGGATACCATTCAGAATATTTTACAGCAGATCGTCGCCATTTCCGGCATCCCCTATCATCAGAATCATGACAGCGATGTTTCGATCCGCGTGATTACCGACCATATCCGCAGTACGACTTTCATGATCGGCGACGGCGTCATGCCGTCCAATGAGGGCAGAGGCTATGTGCTTCGCCGTTTGCTTCGCCGCGCTGCCCGTCACGGCAGATTGCTGGGGATCAACCGTCCCTTCCTTGCGGAAGTGGCGCAGACGGTGATCGAGGACAATAAGATCGCCTATCCCAACCTGCCGGAAAAGCAGGATATGATTTTGAAAATCATTTCCGTTGAGGAAGAAAACTTCAACAAAACCATCGATTCCGGTTTGAAATTGCTTTCCGATATGATCGATCATGCCAAAAACGGCGTTTTGAGCGGGGACGATGCCTTTAAACTGTCAGACACTTTCGGATTCCCGATCGATCTGACAAAAGAAATTTTAGCGGAAAAAAATCTGACGGTAGATGAGGATCGGTATCGTGAACTGGTCAAAATCCAGCGCGAAACGGCGCGCAGCGCCCGGAAAGACGCCGGCGCCGATGCGTGGAAAAACGCCGGTACGGATCTGAAAGACATTGCTCCTACTGATTTTATCGGATATACCGACCTTGAGGGGGAAGGAACCGTCGTCGCCCTGATCGGTTCGGATGGCTCCCGCAAGGAGTTCTTAGAAGCCGGCGAAGAGGGTACGGTGGTTCTGGATACCACACCCTTCTACGGTGAGAGCGGCGGTCAGGTCGGCGATACCGGCGAATTGACTGCTTCCTCTTCGGTCTTTACGGTACAGAATACCGGCAAAAACCATGCGGGCGTCTATCTTCACAGCGGTATCCTCAGCGAGGGCGAAAGCCTGAAAGTCGGCGATGTTGTCAAAGCATCGGTAAATCAGGCGCGCCGTCGGGCAATTATGCGGAACCATACGGCGGCACATCTGCTGCAAGCGGCTTTGCGCAAAGTGTTGGGCAGCCATGTTGAGCAGGCGGGGCAGCTGGTGACGGATGAAGCGGTGCGTTTCGATTTTACGCATTTTTCCGCCATGACAGGTGAAGAGCTTCGCCAGGTAGAACAAATGGTCAACGAAGTGATTTTGCGCGGCATTCCTGTTCAGACGAGGGAAATGCCCCTTGACGAGGCGCGTAAGCTCGGCGCCATGGCGTTGTTTGGCGAAAAATACGGGGATGTGGTTCGCGTGGTCCGCGCCGGTGATTTCTCCATGGAGCTGTGCGGCGGTACCCATATTGATAATACCGCAAAGGCCGGTCTGTTCCGCATTGTATCTGAATCTTCTGTCGCCGCAGGTGTTCGCCGCATTGAAGGCGTGACCGGATTCGGCGTTCTGAAATTGGATGATGAGAGAGCCGAAACCCTGCAAAGCGCCGCTTCGGCACTGAAGGTCGGCAATCTTTCCGAGCTGCCTCAGCGCGCGTCGGCAATTATGGCGGAGCTGAAGCAAAAAGAAAAAGAGAATGAAGCGCTCAAGGCGGAAATCGCTTCCGCCAAAACGGCAGATTTGCTTTCCGGCGCGACGGAGGTCGCCGGCGTTCGTCTTTTGACCTCTGATCTGGGCGAAAGCGCGCCCAATGATGTTCGCAAGGCTGCGGACGCTGCCGTGAAAGAAAATCCGGATTTGATCGCGGTTTTCGCGGCGGTCAACGGCGGCAAGGTGACTTTTGCCTGCGCCTGCGGTAAGGATGCTGTCGCAAAGGGCGCGCACGCGGGAAATCTGGTGCGTGAGATCGCCAAAACGGCCGGCGGCAGCGGCGGCGGCAAACCGGATTCCGCCATGGCGGGCGCGAAAGATCCGGATAAAATTACAGCCGCTCTGGAAAAGGCGCAGGAAATCGTAGCGGCTGCTTTGCAAAAATAAAATCGAATCAAATAAGAGAACAGATAAAAGGAGGTTTGGCAGGATGAGCGATTGTATTTTCTGTAAGATCGCGGCAGGGGAGATCCCCTCGCGTAAAGTCTATGAGGATGAAACCGTTCTGGCTTTCTATGACCTGGATCCGCAGGCGCCGGAGCATATCCTCCTGATCCCCAAAACGCATATTGCGTCTGCTGCCGAAATTACGCCGCAAAACAGCGGTCTGGTCGCGCACATCTTTGAGGTCGCCGCCGAAATTGCCGCGCAAAAAGGGTTTGCAGACGGGTTCCGTGTGGTGACCAATTGCGGTGAATCGGCGGGGCAGAGCGTCAAGCATTTGCATTTTCACCTTTTGGCGGGCAGAGATTTTACCTGGCCGCCCGGCTGATCGGATAAGTCAACATTTTGAAAGGGAGCTATGGAAGATGGCTGATTCTTATAAAATGACCATTGCCGGGTTGGAACGGGAACTGCCCCTTTGCCGGCTGAACGAACATCTGCGCATCGCCGCATTTGTGATTTTCGGTGATGTGGAAATCACGGTAGCATCCGCTGCCGCGCTCTTGAAAAAGTGCCCGGAATTTGACTATATCGTAACGCCGGAGGCGAAGAGCATCCCCCTGGCTTATGAGATGTCCCGACAGAGCGGTAAGCCGTATTTCGTCGCCCGGAAAGGTCCCAAAGGCTATATGACCGATCCCGTGTCTGTCAGTGTGAAATCCATCACCACCGAAAAGGTACAGACGCTGTATCTGGACGGCGCAGAGGGCAGAAAAATGAGCGGCAAGCGCGTATTGATTGTTGATGATGTCATCACCACCGGCGAATCTTTGCACGCAGTTGAGGCTTTGCTGGCGCCTTTCTCCTGTGAGATTGCCGCCAAAGCAGCGATTTTGGCGGAAGGCGATGCAGCAAATCGAACGGATATTCTGTTTTTAGAGCCGCTTCCGCTTTTCTTTGACTAACATATGAAGCGGAAGGCAGCGCTTTGCGGCTTTGTGTTTTTTGCAACATTATTTTTTCTGTGCGGAAAGGATGCCGCACAAGCGGCGGCGGTATTTTTCATTTGTACTGCCGCCTTTTTGTTCTGTTTCCTGCTTTCTGTTCTGCTGAAAAAGAAACGGGTCTGCTTTGTGCCGGCTTTGCTTTTGCTCCTTACCGTTTTGCTGGCGTCGGCGGCGTATCTTTGTGCCTATGAAGCAGCGTATCTGCCTGCTTCCCGCTTTGCCGGTGCGCAGAACGCGCGCATCTGCGGCACGATCGTTGATTGCCGTGGTTTTGCGGACGGACAGTATTCTTATGTGCTCAGCGGTGAATCCATCAACGGCGAGGAAATCGACTGTGATATTCTGGTGTACGCCTACGAAGATCTTTATGTTTCTCCGGGGGATTATGTGGTCGGCACGGCGTCTTCGGTCGCCGGCATCGAAAAGAATTCCTACGGAAAATATCTTTGCTCGGAGCGATTGTTCCTGCGTGCCTATGATTTTTCGGCGCTGTCCGTTTCGCTCGATTTGAAAAGCAGTTTTGTGATTACGACTTCTGCGTGGCGGCAGGAGCTCCGCAGCCGCATTTTGCGGGCGGTAGGCGGCGACGAAGGCGGTCTGCTTTGCGGCTTGATTTTGGGCGATACCTCCGCTTTGTCCCTGAAGGCGGAAAACAGCTTTACGCGGTGCGGGATCAATCATATTTTTTCCGTTTCCGGTTTTCATGTGTCGGCATGGTCCATGCTGCCGTTCTTTTTGTTATCGCTGCTGTCTGTCGGCGCGGTTCCGAAGGCGCTCGTGTCCTCCGGTTTTGTGCTGTTGGTGACAGCCGTCACCGGCTTCCCGCCCTCGGGACTTCGGGCGGCGATCATGCTTTTGATCGTTTACCTGTCGACCTGTGTTCGCCGCGACAACGATTTTTTAAATTCTCTCGGCGTTTCTCTTTTTATCATCGGGCTTTTGAATCCTTTTTCCGGCGGCAGTCTGTTTCTGCTTTTGTCTGCGTCGGCACCGGCAGGCCTTGCCCTGTTCTCGGCATGGCTTTTCCCGCCGGTTCTGGCGTACCTGAAGCGAAAGCTGAATCGCTCTGCGCTGCGGGATGGGATCGCGGCGCTTTTGTCATCGATTCTGTTAAGCCTGACGATCACCGGCGTTATGGCGCCGTTTTTGACTTATTATTTCGGAAGCCTTTCGCTGGCATCCCCGCTTTCCAATCTGCTGTTGGCGCCTTTGACGGAAATTGCGATGATGGCTGGCGGTCTGGCCGCGCTTTTTGACTGGCGTCTGTTTTTGCAGGCGGCGGGTGAAATATGCCGCTGGCTTTTGCTCGGCGCCGATCTGGTGGCTTCGTCACCGCTTTCGACCATTGATTCGGAACTGTGGCATCTGCTGCCGGCTTTCCTTGCCGGAGGGGCTGCCCTGTTGCTGGCCTGCCGGTGCAAAAAGAGCCGCTATGCCGTTACTGCCGGCGTCTTGTCTTTTGTTTTGGTGTTGTCCTCCTGTGCGTTCGGTCAATATGAAACGGAAAAGAGACATCCTGCTTTCACCCTCTGTGAAAGCGAGGGCGTGTGTTTGCTGGTGCAGTACCGGGGACAGAACCTGCTGTTTTGTTCGGACGGCGCGGGATATGAAGCCCAAACCATGCTGACAGATCATCATATATATACGCTGGATGCTCTGCTGTATCAAAACGAAGACGGAATTTGCACGCTGCATGAGAACTTCACGCCGGAAACGGAACTTTCCGTCGGTGAAGCCGTTTATCGCACGGGCGATCTTGCGGCTGTGTCACTGCCGGACAACGCCGGATGGCAAATCGATGTCCCGGGTCGCTGTCTTGTGTTCCTGTTTGATGAAAAAGACAAACAGCTTTATCTGAACGCCGATGATTTGATCTTGCCCGATTTGACGGATGCAGATTTTTCGCCGCCGGAAACCACCCGTGTCTGGATCGCGTCACAGGGAACGGATACCGGGAACCTGCATTATGTAAACAGCCAACAGGAAATGGAGTTAACAGGAGGAGAGTAAATGCCCGAGTTGAGTGAACAGGCGCTGAAAACCGAGCTTGCCAAAGGAACCTTGCGCCGAGTCTATGTATTTTGCGGCGCAGAATCCTACACCCGGGATTTTTATGCGGAAAAACTGGCGCAAAAGGCGGTTCTGCCGGGGTTCGAGAGCTTCAATTTAAAGAAGATCGACGGCACGGAAAAAGAATTGTCGGATATTCTGCAAGCAGCTGAACAGCTTCCGCTTGCCGGCGGATATAACTGCTGTGTCGTCCGGGATTTTCCGCTGGCGTCCCTTCACGCTTCCGATGCTGAAAAGCTGGGGGCGTATATCTGCCGGGTTCCGGATACTACGGTTTTGCTTTTCTGCTTGCGGGATGAGACTTTTCCACCGAAGGCGGCAAAGGATGAAACGGCGGATCAGGAAAAAAAGAAAAAACGGAAAGAGATGTTTGAGCAGTTCCGCAAGCAGGCGGCAATTGTTCGTTTTGACCGGCTGCCGGACAGCGCGATCCTTTCGCTCCTGATCAAAGGCGCCGAAAAGCGCGGCAGCAGGCTAAGCGAAGCCTGCGCCCGAACCATGGTAGAGCTTTGCGGCAGGGATTTATATGCGCTGCTCGGTGAATTGGAAAAGCTCTGTATTGCTTCTGATGATATCAGCGAGCCTTTGATACGCGCTGTCGTGACAAAAACCATGGAAGCCACCTCTTTTGAAATTATTGAACACCTGCTTGCCGGAAAACTGGATCGCGCCATCCAGAGCCTGCGCATCCTTCTTGACCGAAAGACCCCGTCGCAGATGATCCTTGGCGCGATGATCTTTCCCTTCGTGGATATGTACCGGCTGAGAACCGCACAAAAAGCCGGCAGGACGCTTCGAGATGTGATGAAGGACTTTTCCTATTCCAGTTCGTTTCGTTTGGAAAAGGCGCAGCGCTCCATGCGCGGTCTGTCCGATGAACAGATCCGATCCTGTCTTGCGGCATTGGGAGAAGCCGACGCGTTTCTGAAATCCCGGGGCGGTTCCGATGCTTTGGTGCTGGAGGAAACGCTGGTTAAACTGGGGGCGGTGCTGTGCTGAAAATTGAACAGGCGGTTCTGGTCGAGGGAAAGTACGACAAAATTCGCCTGTCCGCCGTTTTGGATGCGCTGATTTTAGATATCGGCGGGTTCGGTATTTTTCGGGATAAGGAAAAACAGAAATTTTTAAAGCGTTTGGCGCAGGAAAAAGGCATTGTGATTCTGACAGACAGCGACGCGGCGGGGTTCCGGATCCGCTCGTTCCTGGGCGGTATGCTCCCGCAGGATCGGGTCTGGCACGCGTATATCCCCGATGTTTTCGGCAAGGAGAAGCGGAAAGCGCATTCTTCCGCAGAAGGAAAGCTCGGGGTGGAAGGAATGAGCGCAGAGGTTTTGCAAAAGGCGATCCTTCAGGCCGGTTTGCCGATCCTGCAAACCGAAAAAGAGCGCAGCGAGCCGATCACTACGCTGGATCTTTACCGGCTGGGCTTGAGCGGCACGGAAAACAGCGCCGAGCGCAGACGGCAGGTTCTTCGGTATTTTGAGCTGCCCGCACGCCTGTCTTCCTCTTCTTTTCGCCGTCTTGCCTCCGATTTTATCGGGAAAGAGGCGCTGGAAAAAGCAGTGGGAGAGCTGTTTGATGAGAAAAAATGACAGACGAAAACACCCGATGTGAAAGAGCATCGGGCGTTTTTTGTTCTTCCAAAAGGTGCGGCTGACGAAGAAGCGCAAGCAGGAGGAATCCAATTGGATCCATTCTTCGGCACCGGAGCAGAAAAAAAGGACCGAATCCAATCAATCGTTACGGATCTGGGAAAAAACGCGAACTACATACACGCCCGACTCGAGCATGGCCAGATCCACCCCAGAAGAGCGCAGG
>CALWIU010000077.1 GCA_944380845.1 uncultured Clostridia bacterium
AAAAGGGCACGATCCTGTTTATGAAATTGGTCGGCGCCGCCATGGCAAACCCGAAGGTTCGACAGAAAATGAAAGGCACCATGAGCGATTATATCATTATGCCGTACCGTCAAGTCATTGAAAAAGCGAAAAAAGAAAAGCAATAACCGTATCGCCAGCATGAAAAAAATCCGAGATTCACAAAGAAAGTGAGTCTCGGATTTTTTGTGCAAAAGATCTCCATCAAATTCCACGCGAAGCAAAGAATGACAGATAAACACTATGGCTTTGGAGCGAAAGGCTTACTGTAATTTTATAGCCAAGACTATATGATAGGCAAATCAGCGGAAATCTACAGTCTGTTGAAGGCTGCAATCGTCTTTGTCCACTGCGTGCAATACTTGCTTCGACTATGTTAAAATTTTGAAAGTTTTTTATTCTTTATCAAAATCATCATAGAAATCATCTGTATAGAAATCTTTGTCTTTCTTGATTTTTGCAAAAAGTTTTGCATTTTTTGCAACCAGCCGTTTGCATCTACTCAACTTGATTGCGATGCGTATTCTTTGAAAAATGTTATTGTCTTCCATTTTAGCCGCCTTTTTTTATCCTTCAAAAATTATCGATACAACGGACCGTATGTCTGACAGGCGCGGTAATCGGCGCCCTCCTGATCTTTTGTGCCGAAGGCAGACCAGGCGTGCGGACGAAAGACATCCTGTTCAGGTACATTGTGCATGGCAACAGGGATACGAAGCATTCCGGCAAGAGTAATCAGCTCTTTTCCAATATGACCGTATGAAATCGCGCCGTGATTGGCACCCCAGTTCGCCATGACCGAATAGACATCGCGGAACGCCCCCTCACCGGTCAGCCGGGGAGCAAACCAGGTGGTCGGCCAGGTAGGATCGGTACGAAGATCCAGCACCTTATGAATTTCATCCGGAAGAACACAGGTATACCCTTCCGCCAATTGCAGCACCGGACCGAGTCCGTCAATCAAATTGACACGAATCATTGTGCAGGGCATTTCCGCCAGCGTCTTAAAGTGTGAGCTGAAACCGCCGCCGCGGAAATATTGATTATTTGCCGGGCACCAATCGGTAGCCGCCAGCATGGCCTGTATATCCTGCTCGGTGATATCCCACCAGTTTTTCATAACGCCTTCGCCCTGCTCATTTTTACAAGCGCCGGTAGCGTCCAGACAAGCCGCGCCGGAATTGATCAGGTGAATAAAACCGCCTGCGGCTTTGCCTTCAGGGCGTTTCCCGGTGACACGCTCCACCGCCTCCGGGCTCCAGTAGGTGCGAACATCCGCAAACAGGCTGGCTTTGCCGGTCAGCAATTTGCCGAACAGCATCGCCGTTCCGTTCAGCCCATCGTTTTCGGTCGCAAAAATCATGGGCTCTTTTTTGCCGTTCCAGTCAAAACTGGTGTTCATCATGGCTTCGACGAAATCGGCATTGGGCATATAATCTGTCCATTGACGCTGTCCCTGAAAACCGCCCATAATGGCGTTTTTCCCTAAAGCCTCTTCGTGCCAGCCGGTCTGAAGCAGCCAGGACTGCTCGTCGGTTGCATTTTCGGGAACAACGGTATCCAGTTTCGGGTTGCCGCGCATGATATCGCGGCAGACCAGCATCATTTTTGCGTTGTATTCCCATTCCTCATCCTTGCGTTCGCGAGAATGGGGATGCTCGTTGATGTCAAAGCCCTCACGGCAATTCGCACGGATCCATTTGATGGCTTTTTCATATTCTTCATGGTCATAAATACCGTTTTCGACCCGGCGGCGAACCTCAACCATATCGACCCACTCGGCGCGGATTCCCAAATATTTCTGATAAAACGCCGCGTCGCAATAGGAACCGGCAATGCCCATGGCAACATTACCGACGCTGACATAGGTCTTGCCTTTCATCTGCCCGACCGCCAGCGCGCCCCTGGCGAAAAGCAGGATTTTTTCTCTGACATCATCGGGAATGGTGTTATCGGTCACATCCTGTACATCGTGACCGTAAATCGAAAAAGCAGGCAGTCCTCTTTGCGCGTGCGCTGCCATAACAGCCGCCAGATACACCGCGCCGGGACGCTCGGTACCGTTGAACCCCCACACCGCCTTGACCGTATTGGGGTCCAGATCCATTGTTTCACTGCCATAACACCAGCAGGGCGTGACAGAAAGGGTCGCGCAAACATTCTGTGTTGAAAAAAAGTCCGCGCAGCGTGCCGCTTCCGCTCCGCCTCCGATGGTACAGGGAGAAATCACGACCTGTGCAGGCGTGCCGTCGGAATAACGAACCTCGCCCTCGATCAGCTCTTTTGCCGCTTTCGCCATGCTCATGGTCTTTTCTTCCAGACTTTCGCGGATGCCGCCCCAGCGTCCGTCAATAATCGGACGGATACCGATTTTTGGATAAGACATATTAAAACCTTCCTTTCGCAACAGGGTTTTTGTGTAAGATTACAAATCTAATTTATTATAGCATGACGATGAAAAAAGTCAACCGTTCCTCTGTATTTTCGGGGAAGTTTTCTGCAATCTCCCGATCAGGCTCTTTCCCGCCCTTTCACCGGATCATTTCGTCAAATTCCGTTTCATTGATGACGCGGATCCCGAGTTCATTGGCTTTTCGCAATTTGCTGCCTGCGTCCTCTCCTGCCAGAACGACAGAAGTTTTTTTAGAAACGGAAGAAGCCGTTTTGCCGCCGTAGGTCTTGATGATCTCGCTTGCCTGTTCGCGGGTGTACCGACTCAGCGTTCCGGTCAAAACAAAGGTCATTCCGGCAAAACGATCATCCTTCTTTTCCCGCAGGGAACGCATATTTACCCCGTGCTTTTGCAGCGAATCGATCAGCTTGCGCGCTTCGGGACGGGCAAAATAATCCAGAAGGGATTTTGCCATGATTTCACCGATACCATCCACCCCTTGCAGCGTTTCCTGATCTGCCGCCAGCAGGGACGGAATATCTCCAAACCGTTCCAAAAGAAGCTCTGCCGCCTTTTTTCCGATATGGCGGATCCCCAGTCCGTAGAGCAGATCCGAAGCATCATTGGCTTTGGATTTTTCAATCGCTGTCAGCAAGTTTTCCGCTGATTTATCCCCCATTCCCTCAAAGGAAGAAATCTGTTCTTTTTTCAAATCATACAACGCCGCTGCGTCAGGCAGCAGCCCGGCAGACACCAGCTTCTCGATCAGGGCATCACCAAGCCCTTCGATATCCATGGCGTCCCGAGAGCAAAAATGAATCAGATTGCGCACCGCCTGCGCCGGACAATCCGGATTGATGCAGCGAATCGCCGCTTCGCTTTCATCTCTGACGGCAGGACTGCCGCAGGAAGGGCAAATTCGGGGCAGCTGATAGGGAACGGAGCCCGGCGCATGCCGGACCACGCGAAGCACTTCCGGGATAATATCCCCCGCTTTCCGCAGAATGACCGTATCGCCGATGCGGATATCCTTTTCGCGAATATAGTCCTCATTGTGCAGAGTGGCACGGCTGACGGTCGTTCCGGCCAGCGTAACCGAATCAAATACGCCGGTGGGTGTCAAAACGCCGGTTCTTCCGACATTGACTTCCACATCCCGCAGAATGCTTTCTTTTTCCTCCGGCGGATATTTAAACGCGATCGCCCATTTCGGAAATTTCGCCGTACTGCCAAGGCGTATGCGCTGGGAAAAATCATCAATTTTAATAACGGCGCCGTCAATATCATAGGGCAGGCTTCCGCGCATTTCCCCAATTTCCCGTACCCGGGCAATTGCCTCTTCCATGCTGGTGCAGCCGGCAAAGCTGGGCACAGTCACAAACCCCAACTCCCGCAGCAGCGCCAGGGATTGGCTATGGGAAGTAATGCTTTCGCCTTCTATCTGCTGAACATTAAAAACCAAAATATCCAGCTTACGCGATGCGGTTATTTTGGAGTTCTTCTGCCGCAGGCTGCCGGAAGCAGCGTTGCGGGGATTCTTAGCCGGCTTTTCTTCCCGCAGTTCCTGCTGTTTTAATAATTCCTCAAAAGATCGGTGCGACATATAGACCTCTCCGCGCACCTCCAAAAAAGGAATCGATCTACGCAGGCGAAGCGGGATGGTGCGAACCGTCTTTAAGTTTTCCGTAATGTCTTCACCGACCGTTCCGTCGCCGCGGGTAGAGCCGCGAACAAACACGCCGTCACGGTATTCCAGCGATACCGACAGGCCGTCGATTTTCTGTTCCACCGAATAGACCGCCTGCGGGTAAACCGCTCGCACCCGTTCATCAAAAGCGAACAGCTCTTCTTCAGAAAACGCATCCTGTAAACTTTCCATCACCACCGTATGGGTCACCGGAGTAAACAAACTTTCCGCCATGCCGCCGACGCGTACCGTGGGGGAATCCGCCGTGCGAAGCTCCGGGTACTCCCCCTCAAGCGTTTCCAGCTCACGCATCATTTGATCGTATTCAAAATCGGAAATTTCACTTTCATTTTCCACATAATATTGATAGCTGTACCGGTTCAAAAGCTCCCGCAGCTGCAAAATGCGCTGCTGCGCCTGTTGTTTTTCCATTTTCCAAAAATCCTTTCGCATACTCAATAACAGTATTATACCGAAATTTTTTCCCCAATGCAAGGCAAAGGCGCCCAGACATTCCCGTTGCCGGCATTTTGCCGGTTTCCATAACCTGCCTGCAACAATCTGCCGCCTGCCGCTCTGTTCTGGTGAAAATCTTAAAAAAGTCTTGCCATTCTGCGGAAAATCTGTTACAATGTGAATATCCAAATACATGATGGAGGTGTTTTTATGAGCCAAGCTGTACAAAATCTGATTCACTATGTCGTTCGCGCCCTTCAGTTTTTCGTTGACCTGATCAAAAAACTGTTCGGTGTTGCCAATGAACCCGAAGTTTCCGAATAAACCACGCAAGCCGCCTCTCGGGCGGCTGTTTTTTTGGAAAAACGCGAACATCACCCATCTTTTTTCAACAAAAAAAGACAGCCGAATGAGCCGCCCATCAAAAGACACTTCATTCTGCTGTTTACAGCGCGTCAGGGCGCCCCATAGCAAGGGCGCCCTGACACTTTTTTATAAGAAGCTGTTATCTCTCCCAAAAGCTGTTGGTGGTAACGGTAAAGGTTCTGCCTTCGGAAAGACCAACGGCAATACGCAGCGCTTCACGGGCATCATCGGTTTGAATGGAACCATCCAGATCGGTATCCGCCGCAAAGAAGAATTTTTTCGCATGGCTGCGGCTGGTATTTTCCGGTGCTCCCAGACCGACGGCATATCGCAGGATCGCGCGGGCGTCGGCAGTCGTGGGTGCGAATACATATGGATCTGCTTCCGGAATCACGGCGATATTTTTGGCAATGCCGGTAAAACCGAGGGAAACATAAGCGACTTCCTCTGACGCCAAAAGGGCGTCAACCGCCTCCGCGCCCTTGACGCAGACCAGCGCGCAGGGAGAAGTCGTACCAATATAGAGTGTCTCTTCCAAACCGTCCAGACCATCCAGCGCTTTGCGGTTGGCCTGCTCGGAATAAGGTTCCGAAAGTGCAAAAGTAACAGTCAGATAATACAGGGAATCGGAAGATCGTATTTTTTCCAAAAGCGCCGGGTCCATCTTTTCCCCTGCCGGCATTACCAGCGCTTCTCCATTTTCCAGCGTCTGGAGATTCGCCTGATGGACTTCACGAAGCAGCTCATCTGCATACATTTTATAATAATCGTTGTGGATCATATTGACAAGTACATCTTCACCAACATCCGCCATAACACCGAATCCGGCCTCACCCGCCGGTTTCTTTTCGGTTTGCGCCGGCTGATTCGGAATTTCTACCGCATCGGGCAAAAGATCAATGGAGGCAACCAGCGGATTTTCAGCAATTTCAAGAATTTGCTGCGCATCGGCTGTGATGGTAATGAACGGGGAATAGGGACTGATATACTGCACTTGTACATCCTGAAGCAGCAGTTGTGCGGCCGCTTCGTTTTTCTTCTGGAACTGTGCCTTTGCCTCGGCGGCGACCGCCTCGCGGATGGCGTGGACAGCCTCTATGTCACCCGACACACCGGAAAGCTGTTCCTCCCATCCCTGAAGTTTTTCTTCACCATAATCCAGCGTAATCAGCACCGAAACCGGTGCTTCCCCTGCCGCCTGCAAGGCAGCATCTAACGCGTCGGACAGCTTTGCCGCTGCGGCTTCAGTCTGTGCGCCCAGGGCGCTGAAAGCGCAGCTTGCCGCCAGCACAACAGCCAACAGGCTGGACAACCAGGTTTTTCTGTTTCGTTTCATTTTCTTTTCTCTCCTTTTTATCTTTGTTCCCCACGCTTGTTTTCTGCCAGGTGGATCCATGGCAGAATGCGTCAACTTACGCTATCTCGTCCTTCACAGCAGGCGCTTTGCTGCCTGCTGCACAAACATCACTTCCTTTCCTTGCAATCTTTCGTCCCGAAACGATGCAAACGGGATTTCTGTTGCTTCGGCGCAAAGCCTTTTTCCATTGGCACCGGAAATGGAACCATCGAAAAGCTCCTCTTTCTTTCCTATGATAATTTATTTGTATCAATTTTCCTTTTTTATGTCAATTATTTTTTTGTAAATAAAAATTTTTTGGTGATTTTAACAAGAAAATGTTTCCTATATTATTTAAAATAAACAAATAAAAGAGATTATTGATAAACCAATAAAAAGCATATGATTTATAAAAAGCAAAAAAAACCGCCGGGCGATCCTGCGGGCAAAATTGCCGCAGCCGTCCGAGCGGTTCTGTTTGGCAGTAGCGCCATTTATTCCTTGCGCAGAGCGTCGATGGGGTTCATTTCAGCAGCACGCTTAGCGGGATAAAGCCCAAAGAAAATGCCGATGGCACTGGAGAAACCAACCGATATCAAAATCGAATAAAACTTAACATGAATTTCAATGTTCATGATCGCCGAAGCGATTGCTGACAGCAAAAAGCCCAGAAGCATTCCGATAAATCCGCCGATCAAACAGATCATAACCGATTCGGTCAAAAATTGAAGCATGATGCTTTTTGTCTTTGCTCCCAACGCCTTTCTTATACCGATCTCACGGGTTCGCTCCGTGACGGAAACAAACATGATATTCATCACGCCAATGCCGCCGACGAGCAAAGAAATGCAACTGACCGCCGCAATAAACAGGGTAAAAATCGTGATGACCGTATCCAGCAGATCAACAAAAGAAGCCAGATTGGTAACCGTGTAGACCTGTCGATCGTAGTTATTATGTCTTGCCTGTAATTTTGCCAGCGCAGCCGCACCGACGCCGTCCAGCTCGGAAGGATCGTCCGCCATAATATACAGAGTGTCATAGCGTTCTGCTGACCCGTTGAGTTCCAGCGCGGTAGCAGCAGGCACCAGCCCCATACAGCTTGCCATCTGCATTCCGCCGCCCATTGACTGCATCATATCGATCATTTCACCGGAATCTCCGCCGAAAATACCGGCGATGTCCATCACGCCGATGATCTTTAACGGTACGGTAATATCATTTGCAGAATAGGAAATGGTTTCGCCGACAACATCCGAGGAACCGAAGAGCATCAAAGCGCTGCTGACATCAATAATACAGACATCCTTTGCGCTTTGGGCTTCCTCTTCCGTAAAGGTTCTGCCGTATTGACAGCTCAGCCCCAAAATGTCAAACACATCGGTTGTACTGCCGATGGGCATAAACAGGCCGCTGGTGCCGTCCTCCAGTGTAAAATTGCCAAGACCCATTACCACCGGGGCGACATTGTCTACATGGTCGACCTCTCGCAGCGCGTCCAGATCATCCGCTGTAATGTAATCAGAATCGGAAGCCGTATTCATATTCACCATAATATTGATGGCATTGGAACCGCCCATGTCCTCGATCATACCGACTATATAATCGCGCGCGCCGGTTCCCAAAGTAATAATGGTAATGACCGCGCCAACGCCGATAATGATGCCCAGCATGGTCAGAAAAGACCGAACCTTGTTGGTCTTGATACTGAACAGCGCCATCTGAAAATTTTCTTTAAAATTCACAAAGAAGACCTCCCGCGCGGTATTTATTTATCCACGACCCGAACGCGCATATCGTCTTCCAGCGTAACGCCGGTGCCTTTGATGACTTTGACCACCTGTTCGCCTTCACTCAGCCCGGAAGTGATCTGATAGATATCGTCGCCTGCCAGACCAACGGTAACATCGCGGGTATAAACATGTTTTGTTTCGGGGTCAAAGACATAAACGAAACGCTTGTTGTTGGAAGCGCGCAGCGCCTCGACCGGTACGGTCACAACATTATCCGCCTTACCGGTTTCAATCGTGACATCCGCATCAAAGCCGATCACGATCCCGTCATCCGGGTTATCGATCGTAACAATGGCTTCCGCAGCGGTACTGCTGCCGCCGCCCCCGGTCAGCGAACCAACCATTGAGCCAATGTCCAGCCCTTCGCTTTCTGTTGCCGTGGCGCTGATATAGGTGACAGAACCGGTATAGGTATGATCCAGATATTCAATGGTTGCCTTTTGTCCCTTTTTGATGTTCTGCAAGTCGTATTTCCCCAGCGACAGGCTCAAATACAAATTGTTATAATGCTGAATGACCATCGCGCCGTTGTCGTTCGCAGAAGAAGAGAAGCCGGCGATTGCGTTAATGATGGAAGTGTAATCGCCTGAGCCGTCCAAAAGCCCGGCCAAAGCGGAAAAATCCAAACCGCCGTTCTTTTCGGTTTCATTGGTATAAACTTCACCGGCAGTCAAATTGACCTGAGATACGATGCCGTAGCAATCAGCTGTCCAGCCTTCTTCCAACATCTGCATCGCGCCGCGATAGCCTTCATAGGTATTCTCCGCACGATCCATTGCGTCTTTCATGGTATTCAGATAGGTTTCGGTGGTAATCACATCATATACCGCTTTGCGTGCCTGAAGCTGCACCAGCTGTGACTGGTCACTGATTCCGCCCATGCTGGAATTCAGAAGAGAGGAAATCTGATCGGTGCTGAGAATGGAAGAAAGATCGCCGTTCTGCACACCAGCCAACGCATCCAAAAGCTGCTGGAGCTGTCCGCCGGTCCCGGTACCGCCTGTGATGCTGCTGATAATCGAATCCAACACCCCGCCGGAAGACGAACTTGCCTGCGTCGGCGCTTCGGTCACCGAGGCGGATGCCGTTGTGGTCGAAGTCCGGTCATATTCGATCTTTTGCTGTAATTCAGCGATTTGCTTTTCCAGCTCGGGAAGTTCGCGTTCTGCATCAGCTGCCGCCTGAACCGCGTCTTCATAAGCGGTTTTTGCCTTCTGGTAGGCTTTGCGATGGCTTTCCAATGTATCGCCCAGAGCGGATGTATCAAAAGTTGCCAGCACCGTGCCTTCGTTTACCACATCGCCGACCTGAACATCAACCGTTTTCACCACAACACCGTCCAGCGCTTCATACACCGTTTGATCCTTTGCCTGCACCTGTGCGGTGGTTGAGTAGCTTTGCGACACACTGCCCAGTGTGACCGGGGAAACCACGACCTCGGGCGCGTCTTTCCAATGATTATAAACGACGCCGCCCACAATTGCAGCAATTACCACGACAGCAACCACCACAATAATCACGATCTTTGCCGTGCGGCTTAAATTCTTAATGCTTGCCATAAATAAAATCACTCCGCATTACATAATTTTTATCGGAATCCATATATCAAACCGCTTACAAGCGGGAATCAACGGGGGAAAATACCATGAATCAAATCAAACGGGCAATCGCTCTGCTCACCCTTTTTTTGCTCTGTCTGGGCTTCAGCGGCTGCACAGAGTACCGGACAATGGATACCTTTGCCTATTTAAAAGAGCTGGAACAGTCAGAACTGAACCTTACCCGTGAACCCAAGCTCTTACAAAAGGACGGCGATTTTTACGCATTATATCGTCTGAAGGGAACCATTCCGGTTTTGATCGTTCTGCAATCCGATGAAGGAGACAATCTCAGACGCGTTCGCTTTGTATTCACCAAAGACAGCGGCATTTCACCTGCCGACGCGCTGTTGCTGTGCGGCAAAGGGCTGGCGGTTTTCGGAAGGCTTCCCGAAGAAGAATGCGTTGCGATCTCGCAAAATTTTGATCAGGAGGCTTTTTTTGCCTTTGGTCAAGATACCAGACAATTTTCAGGTTTTACGCTTCAAAAAACCGCAACGCCGCTGTTTGCCGTTATAGAGATCAGCGATCAATTCAATGATACATAAGAAATCTGCGGCGTATCACGGTAGGAAGAAAAAACAACTCGGATTTCTTTCGCTTTCATTGTTCGCAGGACGCAAATGGTTTTTGCACCGATGGTACTGCCTGTATAAATCGTCTTCCAGCGTCCCTTATTGTCCAGCACCTGGACTTCAAATCCTTCGACGCGTTGCCCGCCGGCGATATGCTCGCAAAGGGTCAGTTTATCAAACAGGTCTTCTTCCGACAAGCTGAGCCGCAGCTCCGGTTTTTTCTCTTTTGGATCGGGCATCCAGAATCGGTCGTTTTCCGCATTTACCGCATTTTTCGGCGTATAGACTTCGCTTAAAACGGAGGATGCCGTCAGTTCGCCCTTTTCCGTCAGAAGGTTATAACCGAAATGCAATTGCAGATCTCGGGAAAAACTCATTAAGATGGAAGTATCCGTTGAATAAAATTTTCCCTGTTTATCCGGGCAAATTCCCAGCATCAGCGATGCGTTGTTCCCGACCGAATCCAGGTAGAGCCGCCAAAGTTTATCCTTCGTTTTGGCGCTGTAATCATCTTCTTTATTATAAAACCAGTGATCCCGCAGAGGGACGGCTACTTCCAACGGGTACCAGATAAACTCCGTATCGTTTTTGATCGTCTTTCGGCTGCCCAGGTCAGGGTCGGCAAAATTCATTTTTTTGCCCTTTCCGGTATAAAAACGAGCAGGAATCACACTCCATTCGTTTTTGCGGGGGGTGTATCTGCCGTCGCCGTTCCAGCGGATGTCGCTGCCAAGGCCGGCGACACAGCAGTCGCGCTGCAGCGAATGGATCGTATCAATATACCGGGCAATGTCAAAGTCCTGTGTCACACCGTTGATTCCGGTGCCGGCACGCGGGTCCAGCCAGACACAAAAGATATCACCGTAACGAGTCAAAAGATCTGTCAGCAGACCGCAGAAAAAATCATCATATGCCTTGCCTGTGCCATAGCTCGGCTCATGTTTATCCCAAGGGGCTACATAAAGCCCAAAACCAAGACCGTATTTCCGGCAGGAAACCGCCAGATCAGCGACGATATCGCCCTGTCCGTCTTTCCAGTTCATGCAGCTTTTCAACGAATAATCCGTCAAATCTGTCTGCCACAGGCAAAAACCATCGAAATGCTTTGCCGTAAAAACAATGGCGCTCATGCCCGCATCCTTTACAAACTTTGCCCATTCGTCCGTGTCCAGATGCTCAGGCCAGAAAGAATCGGGAGACGCAAAACCATCTCCCCATTCCACACCCTTCATGGTATTCATACCATAAGAAAGCATACAATAATATCCGTATTTCTGCCAGTTCATCTGACGCTCAGACGGCAGAACGCCAAGCGCTTTTTCATACCCTTTTTCGCTCATAAGCTCTCCTGTTCGCTTTATTCTCCCTTTTTTGCCGGGGTGGGGTCAGTCAATTTATCGATCAGCCGGATAAATTCTTCCGCATCGTCCCCTAAGGCGTTTAACGCATATACCGCACCATCATAAAGATTTTTTCGCAGTTCCTCTACCTTTTTGCTGCCAAAGGCTGTCAGCTCCACCAAAACCCTGCGGCGGTCATTTTTATCGATTGAACGCAAAATGCAGCCCTTCGCCTCCAGACTGCGCAAAGCCGCCGCCGTGCGAGCGGTACTGGTTTTCATTGCGCCGCTGATGCTGCCCGGCGTGGCGCTTTCCGGGTGTCGGCTCAAATAATTTAAAATAAACGACTCTCCCTGGGACAGATTGTGCAGCTCGCTGACCACATCCAAATCAAACAGAGCGTCTAAGCTGTCCAGAAAAGCCGATGCAAGCCTATTATGCTCCATATCGTTATCCCCCTGTAAAAACTAACCGTATTAGTTGCTAACACTGTTAGTATTTTATTCCCTTTTCCGTCAATGTCAACTGTAAATTCCAAGAATTCATAGTTTTTTTACAAGTGTCAAAAGTCGTTTGTCAACCTCTTGACAAGAACCCCCTGCGGGCATACAATAAGGGCAGTACCAAGAAGGAGACTGCCATGACCTATCGATACGAAATCCATTGTCACACAAAAGAAGTCAGCCGCTGCGGAAAAATCCCGGCGGCGCAAATTGTTGAACTATACCGCCAAAAAGGATATAACGGCATCGTGATTACCGATCATTTTTCACCGATGACTTTTTCACCTGTTTCTGTTTTTCAGCCGCAGAACTATATTGACTTTTACACTTCCGGCTGGCGGGCTGCAAAAAAAGCAGCGCCCAGCGACTTTACCGTGCTGCTGGGAATGGAACTGCGCTACTACGCCACCGCCAACGATTATCTGGTGTACGGGGTGGATGAAACTTTCTTGAAAAGCCACGGCAATCTGATGACCTATTACCCACGCCGGTTTTATCAGTTAGCGAAAAAAAACGGTCTGATCGTTGTGCAGGCTCACCCGTTCCGAGAAGGCATGATCCGAACCAATCCCAAATATTTAGACGGATGCGAAGTATTTAACGGCAAGAATATCGGCACTGACGCCAACGAAAAAGCCGAGGCCTGGGCAGAGGAAAACCACATGGCGATTCGCACCGGTGGAAGCGATTTTCATAAGCTGCGGGATCTGGCAACCGGCGGCATAGAGACAGACCGCCAAATTGAAACCAACAGCGACCTGCTGGAAGTTCTCAAAAGCGGTGATTTTCAACTGATCTGCGGAGAGCGAGAAGAATAAATACAAAACAAAAAATCGGCCGCGGTTCCCACCGTGACCGATTTTTATTTAAAAAAAGCCAAACGAATCCTGACCGGATCGTGCCGTTGCAAACAAAAACTTTCCGGCAAAAGAGCACACGGAAACGCCTGTGTATCGGGAAACGACCGCTGTCAAAGCAAAAGAAAAATGACCGGGCATAACGCTCGGTCATTTTTCCAAATGAGGGGTTGCTTGAGGAGGGGTTGTGCTCAGGGGATCGGTGCGGCTCCGTCCCTTGAGCTTGTCTATAGTTTACCCAAGGGTTATGAAGTCCATATGAACTTGATATAAAGAATCTTGCTTTATTCTTTTACATTTTATTGAATAGCCGATTGCATAAGCAACAAAATTAAACAGTTTTATATAAATATGATTACTTATAGACTATAAATTCTTAAGAATACGACAAATTTAACATATTTTACTAAAAAAATAAGCGATTCTATGTGCACATCTCCTTTTATTGGTGTTTTAAAACAATTATTTCGCATATACACATTGTTTTTTTGATCTATTTGACTTATCTATTTACATACAAAAAAAGACAAAGCCCAGCGCCTATCGGCGTCGGACTCTGTCTTATGTTTAAAAAACAAATTAAAGTGCGGAACCTTCCGCTTCTTTTTTCTTCGCAAAGCATTCACTGCAAAGAATATTATCTTTACCGCGAAGGGAAGCGGGCACACGGGCAACGCCGCCACATTCGCTGCAAGTCGTTTCGAACATTTCACGCGGCGCACGGCCAGCGGCTTTTCTGGCATCACGGCAAGCCTTGCAGCGCTGGGGCTCGTTTTCAAAACCTTTTTCCGCGTAAAACTCCTGTTCGCCGGCAGTGAAAATAAATTCCTTGCCGCATTCTTTACAGATGAGCGTTTTGTCTTCGTACATTGGACTCTACCTCGCTAAATTTTTTTACCGGCACGGGCTGCGGAAAAAGGCATCCGAAGCCGTCGTCGTATTTATGAAAAAGCCTTCGGCTGATTCATCTAATCAGTGCTTCAGTTTCTTACGAACACGAAGCAGCGCATTGCTGACCGATTTGACATCGCACCCCTGCCGCTGGGCGATTTCAGCATAACTCATTCCGGACAGATAACAAAGTAAAATGGCTCGCTCTTTTTCGGAAAGCGATCTTTGCATCCATTTTCCCAATCTCTCCAGCTCGTCCCGTGCAATGATCTCATTTTCGGGACCATCGAGATGGGGCAACTGGATATCGTCCATGCTGACAGACACGATTGCGCCGCCGCTTTTGCGCAAAAGGTCACGAAATCGATTGGTCACGCATGTCAGCGCATATGTGCGAAAAGACGCACCCTTACCCTCTTCATAAGTCATTACGGCACGAAGCAGAGCGATCATGCCTTCCTGATAAAGGTCGTCCCGCTCCAGTCCACGACAATACACACTGCCCGCTTTTTCAAAAATCAGGTGAGAATAGCGTTTCATCAAAAGGCTCAGCGCCTCATCGTCTCCTGCCCTGCTTCTTGCACATAAATCCGCGTCCTGAGCCGCCTTCGGTTGCGGTTTTTCGGGCTGCATATGTCACCTCATCATATTTCTTGTTTATGTTATCATATCGCATTTGATTCAATTTGTCAATATTTACTTCAAAAAATCCTAAAATTTTTTCACTTCTTAGAACCTTTTTTCGACGATATTCACAAAACTTTAGACAAAAAATCTTGAAGGCGTGGATTTTTCGGCACGGTGAAAAATAGATCCGGTGTATTTTCTTCCAAAATCTGCCCCTCATCCATAAACAGAACTTTTGACGCAACCTCCCGTGCAAAACCCATTTCATGGGTGACGACAATCATCGTCATTCCACTTTCTGCCAGCTCTTTCATCACATCCAGCACTTCACCGACCATTTCCGGATCAAGCGCCGAGGTCGGCTCGTCAAACAGCATGACTTTGGGATTCATCGCCAGAGAACGAACAATCGCAATTCGCTGTTTCTGACCGCCGGAAAGCTGGGCAGGATAGGAATCCGCCTTTTCTTCCAGATTGACCCGGCGCAGCAGTGCAAGCGCATTTTCTTTCGCTTCTTCTTTGGTTTGCAGTTTCAAACTGGTCGGCGCCAAAGTGATGTTATCCATGATCGTCAGATTGTTAAACAGGTTAAAATGCTGAAAAACCATGCCCATGTTCCGGCGCACCTTGTTAATGTCCGTCTTTTTGCCGTTGACCTGAATATCTTCAAACCAAACCTCACCTTCGGTGGGCACTTCTAAAAGATTCAGGCAGCGCAAAAAGGTAGATTTTCCGGAGCCGGAAGGACCGACGATAACGATCTTCTGCCCCTTATCCACCTGATAGTTGATGCCGCGAAGCACCTGCAAATCGCCGAAGCTCTTATGTAAATTCTTAACGGAGATCACTCTTGCGCAGCCTCCTTTCCAGAACGCCTAACAGAACGGAGAGAATCTTGATAATCACAAAATAAACCGCAGCCGCAATAATCAGGGGCGGGAAATAATCAAAGGTGCGCGATCCGATCTGCTGAGCCACGCGGGTAATATCCGCCAGGGCGACATAACCGACAATCGCCGTTTCCTTCATCAGGACAATAAACTCGTTGCCCAAAGGCGGCAGCACATTTTTAATTGCCTGCGGAATAATGATCTTGCGCATGGTGGTCGCCTGGGAAAGGCCCAGCGAGCGACCGGCTTCCATTTGGCCGCTGTCTACCGCCAAGATGCCGGCACGGATGATCTCACAAACATAAGCGCCGCTGTTGATACCAAAAGAAATGATGGCGACCAGCACCCCGGAATTGACGGAAGTCAGTATGACAAAATACATAATCATCAACTGCAAAACCGACGGAGTCCCACGGATAATATCCACATACGCCGTAGCAATCAGGCTAAAAATCGAATGCTTGCCGTTTTTGCGGCGGGAGAGCTTCATGAACGCCAGGACCATGCCGATTATTACACCTAAAAGAGCGGCAAAGATGGTGATCTGAATCGTTACGCCCAAGCCTTCCAGATATAGCTTCCAGCGATCCGCCTTGATGAAGGCATCATAAAACCTCTCCCCAATGGAGCGGGTCGCGAGCAGGGTCAAAGAATGCACGCAAATCTCCCTTCCTTTGCAACAAGTAAAATAAAAAAACTACCGTGTCAAAAAGAGGACGGCGGTCGGCCGTCCTCTTCGGCAAGAAACAACTTATTTTTCGATGTATTCAGCAACCAGCTGATCGAAGGTGCCGTCCGCCTGCAATTCAGCAAGAGCAGCATTGACGGAAGCAACCAAAGCGGAATCATCCTTCGGGCAGGCGATGGCATAATATTCATCGGCAAAACCAAAGTTCTCAGCACCCAGAAGGGTCAGAACGCCTTCGTTTTCAGCAGCAAAGACTTCTGCGGGGTTCTGGTCAATGATTACAGCGTCCAGATTGCCGTTTTTCAGATCTTCAACAGCCAAAGCAAAGGTGTTGTAGCGTTTTACTTCCGCGTTCGGAATTTCATCCGTTGCGATCATATCGCCGGTCGTGCCCTGCTGAACGCCGATCGCTTTGCCTTCCAGAGAAGCCATATCGGTAATTTCGGTGTTATCAGCAGCAACCAGAACATTCTGAATTGCTTTGTAGTAATTATCAGAGAAAGTAACGGTTTGCTCACGCTCCGGGTCAACGGTCATGCCGGCGATAGCAACATCAATGCGGTTGCCGACGGAAGTGCAAAGAGAGTCAAATTCCATATCCATTACTTCGACCGTTACGCCGAGTTTTTCGCCGATTGCTTCGATCAAAGCGATATCAAAACCATCGGGCTCGCCATCGTCGCCAAGATACTCAAAAGGCGGGAAAGCAGCGTTGGTACCAACGGTCAAAACGCCGTCAGCCAGACGGGCGCTCTGCGCGGCAACGGTTGTGCCGACTTCACCGGCGGTGGTTCCCTCTTCACCGTTGGTGGGCGTTTTCTCGCCGCAGGCGGCAAAGCAGCCAAGGATCAGCACGAGGCTGAGCATCAAAGCAGCAATTTTCCAAACTTTTTTCATCATTCATAACCTCCGTATGTTTCCCGCCATTTTCAGCGGGCGTGAAAAACGCCCCAAGCACTGTTTGTGGACAAAAAATCCCGACAGTGCGCCGGGGACATTCGTACAGAGAAATTATAGCATAAAAATACAAAAAGTCAACCACATTTTGCATGATTTTTCAATTTCTTCCGGCGTTTTTTTTGTTGCAATCTGAATTCGCCACGGCTATAATAAAAAGGATAAAAGCGGATCGATTTCGCCGCCGGAAAGGCTGAGAAAAAATGAAAAACAAAGAAAAAAGAACAAAAACAAAAAAAAGAGGTAAGGCGCTGAAAATTGCCGCATTGGCTCTGGCGCTCCTGATCCTTCTGGCGGCAGGCGTCGTCTGGATCGTCTACACGCAGCGCGGAACACTGCCTGAAGAAGAGATCGACACCGAATTCATGCAGGGACTTGCCGCTGACGAC
>CALWIU010000078.1 GCA_944380845.1 uncultured Clostridia bacterium
TTCATCATACTACGCCTTGCATTCTTTTATTTTCTTAATTTATTATTTTATTACGGAATCATAATAAAAGTCAAGAGATGGGAATTTTTCAGTGTTTTTTATAAAAAACATTGACAATCCGGGAATATTTATGATAGAATATTTCTCCTTTCGTCTTTTGGGCTGTGAAAAAATCGTCTGATCTGCGGCTGGATCGGACACAGCGGCATTTTTGCCGGAAAGGAGAGGTATGATTGAGCTGAAAAACATCCGAAAGACCTTCCGCGTCCCCAAACGGGAATCGGGCTTTGCGCAGGCGGCGCGTTCCCTGTTCCACCGGGAATACACCGAAATCCACGCGCTGGACGGCGTTAGCTTTACCGTGCCCGATGGGCAAACCGTCGGCTATATCGGCCCCAATGGCGCGGGCAAGAGCAGCACCGTCAAGATCATGAGCGGCATTTTGACCCCGGACAGCGGCGAATGCCGGATCGACGGCCTTTGTCCATGGCAGGATCGCAAAAAGCATACAAAAAACATCGGCGTAGTATTCGGACAGCGCTCACAGCTTTGGTGGGATGTGCCGGTCGCCGATTCTTTTGCGCTGCTGCGGGACATCTACGGGATCGAGCAGGGGCGTTTTCGCAAAACGGCGGACGAGCTGACCGAACGGCTGGAATTGCAGGACATTTTAAAGACCCCGGCGCGGATGCTCTCGCTGGGACAGCGGATGCGCTGTGAAATCGCCGCGTCCCTGCTGCATGAACCAAAGCTGCTATTTCTGGACGAACCGACCATCGGTCTGGATGCGGTATCAAAAATCGCCGTGCGGTCGTTTTTAAAGACCCTGCGGGAAGAAAAAAAGACAACCATCATTCTGACGACCCATGATATGGCGGACATCGAAGCGCTGGCGGAACGAATTTTGCTGATCGGGAAAGGCAGGATCCTGTTGGACGGCAGTTTTCAGGAGCTGAAGCGCCGCCACGGCAGTAAAAAACAGCTGTCGGTATCGGTAAGCGGCGGCACCGTACCACAGCAAAAAGGGCTGCTTCTTTTGGAAAAGCAGCCGGGGCTTTGGAAATTTGAAGTTGATACCGATGTACTGCCGGTCAGCAGCGCCATTCAGACGCTGTCGGACTGCGCAGCTATTCAGGATCTGTCCGTCAGCGATACCAGCATGGAAACGCTCGTTGTTTCGCTGTATCAGGAGTTTTGCATATGAAAAAGATGTTTGCCGCCATTCGTCCCTATGCCGCGCTGTTCCGAACGCGTTTTTTTCGGGAGATACAATACCGAGCCGCCGCCTTTGCGGGGATCGCAACCCAGTTCTTTTGGGGCGGCATGGAAATTTTGCTGTTCCGCGCCTTTTATGAAACCGGAGGCGAAACGCCCATGACCTTTTCGCAGGTCGTCAGCTATATTTGGCTGCAACAGGCGTTTCTGGCGCTGTTTATGCTCTGGTTCTGGGACGCGGATATCATTGAATGTATCACAAAGGGGAATATCGCCTATGAACTGGCGCGCCCGCTGGGGCTTTACCGGATGTGGTTCACCCGAGTGATTGCCCAAAGATGCGCCCGCGCGCTGCTGCGATGCGTGCCGATTTTACTGATCGCCCTTTTGCTGCCGGAGCCGTACCGGCTGACGCTGCCGCCGAACCTTCCGGCTTTTCTGGGGTTCCTGTTCACCATGGTGACGGGTCTGCTGGTGGTAGCCGCCATCACGATGCTGGTTTATGTGCTGACTTTTTTCACCATGTCGCCTTCCGGTGTGCGGATTTTTGCCGCGTCCATCGCCGAATTGCTCTCCGGGGCGGTCGTTCCCCTGCCGTTTTTTCCCGGCAAACTGCGCCTTGCCGCCGAGCTTTCGCCTTTTGCCGCCGTTCAGAACCTGCCGCTGCGCATTTACAGCGGCAATCTTGCCGGTAAGGAAGCGCTGCTGCTTGCCGTGGTACAACTGTTCTGGCTGGCCGTGCTGTTGGGGATAAGCAGCGGGCTGCTGTCCGTTGCCCGGCGGCGCGTCGTTGTGCAGGGAGGGTAACGCATGAAATTGTATCTGAAATATTTTGCCATGCACCTGAAATGCCTGGCGCAGTATAAAGCATCCTTTGTGCTGCTGACCATCGGTCAGTTTTTGACTGCCTTTTCCGCCTTTTTGGGCATCTTCTTTTTAATGAACCGTTTTCACACCGTAAAGGGGTTTACCTTTTCAGAGGTACTGCTTTTCTTTGCCGTGACGCTGCTGTCGTTCGCACTGGCGGAATGCTTTGCGCGGGGATTTGACACCTTTTCTTCCATGCTCGGCAACGGTGAATTTGACCGCATTTTACTGCGTCCGAGAAACACGGTCTTTCAGATCATAGCGTCAAAAATAGAGCTGTCGCGCGCCGGAAGGCTCATTCAGGCGGCGCTGACCCTCGGCATTGCCGTGGGCACAGGGGAGATCCACTGGTCGTTTGCCAAAGGGCTGCTGCTTGTGGAAATGATTCTGTGCGGTGCAGTCTTTTTTGCGTCGCTGTTTGTTTTGGGCGCTGCCATTTGCTTTTTCACCACGGAAGGGCTGGAGATCCTGAACATCTTTACCGACGGCGGCAGGGAATTCGGGCGGTATCCGCTGTCGGTATACGGAAAGGATATGCTGCGCTTTTACACCTTTGTCGTTCCGATGGCGCTGTTTCAATACTACCCGATGCTTTTGATTCTTGACAAAAGCCAGAATTCCCTGCTGTTTTTCTCGCCGGTTCTTTCGCTGTTGTTCCTGCTGCCTGTTGCCGTTGTGTGGAAGCTCGGCGTTCGGCATTACCGTTCCTGCGGCTCATAAGAGGCCGCCTGCATCAATGGAACCATTCGCCGAAATCGTTAAAATCACCGTAGCCGCCCTGATAATTGGTTTCTTCTTCGGGGGTCTGACTGTCATCGTCCGGCGCATTGGAAACAGAATCCAGCGTGACGGTCAGCGTGACATCGGAATATCTGTCCTCGCTGTGGCGCTTGACAACCAGCGTGACGGTATCGCCCGCCTGCTTGCTGTTGAGCGCTTCCGTCAATTGATCCATGGTCGTAATCTGCTGACCGTCAAAGGATACAATGATATCATAGGGCTGGATGCCGCCTTCCGCAGCCGGAGACCCTTCGGTAACGGATACGACATAGACGCCCTCAGGCAAGCCGAAGCGCTCCTGATACTGTTCGGTTACATCCGAACCGGAAATTCCCAGATAGGGTTTCTGCGATTCGGGAAGGGCGGTACCGTTGACCATGGCATTGATGATCGGGATCGCATCGTTGATCGGGATCGCATACCCGATTCCTTCCACTTCGGTGGACGCATATTTTACAGAGTTGATACCGATGACCATGCCGTTTCCGTTCAGCAGCGCGCCGCCGGAGTTGCCGGGGTTGATCGCCGCATCGGTTTGCAGCAGATTCATGGTTTTATCGGTCAGCTGCACTTCATGCGCCAATGCGCTGATATGGCCGACGGTGACGGATTGTCCGTAACCCAGGGCGTTACCGATGGCAATGGCCGGTTCACCGAGCTGCACCTCATCCGAATCGCCCATCACCGCGATTTTGATGCTGTCTTTGGTCTCGCTGCTCATCTGTGACAGCGGGACGGCAACGACTGCCAGATCGGAATCCTCATCGCTGCCGCGTACCGTTCCGCTGACGGCGCTGCCGTCAACAAAGGTCACGGTAATGCTGTCGGCGCCCTCGATCACATGATGGTTGGTGACCATATACAGGTTTTCATCGTCCTCAGAAATGATGATGCCGGTTCCGCTTCCGGTGATCTGCTGTTCATACGAGCTGCCGTAACCGAAAAAGACAAAGGGATTCTGCACGGTTTCGGTGGCGGTAATGTCAATGGCTACCATGGAGGGCATAACATTTTTGACCACCTCGGAAGCGTCATAAAGCGCGGTCTGCGTGCCCTCGGACTGGGTTGCTACGACCGATTGAACCCCGTTTGAAGAGGAGGGAGACAGCCGATCCGCTGCCAAATCGACCCCCTGAAAAACCACGCCGGCGCAAAGGCCGAAAACCACGGCGATTGCTGCCGTTTTCCCAAGTTTTTTCGCAAAGGGACGATCTTTTTTCGGTTTTTTTACTTTTTTCGGTTTTTGATACGAATTGGCGTAGGGATAGGGATTTTGATAATACCCGTTCGCGCCGTAAGTCTGATTGGCGTTCCATCCATAGGAATTCTGCGCCGTCTGTTTTTGCGAAGAAGCATCCTGCGAAGAGGAAGCCGGCGCGGCATTTCCCTGTGCGGACGAAGCATTTGTGACCGGAGTCGCCTTCTCTTCCGGAGAAGATTGATTGCCGTTATATTGATTGTTATCCATAATAAGGTTCCTTTCTGCGGCAAGCGCCGCTGTTCTTTTGTTTGTGCGCATTGTATCGCGCCAAACTTGAAGATGGATTGAAAAAAAGCGGCTGAGAAAAAAGTTCACATTCTCGCCGCTTTTGTTCATATTCAGATAAAATTTTCCGTTACAGAAGGAATTCCGCCAGCTTGTCCAGCTCGGCAACCTGCTGTTCTTTCATAGCCGATGGGATCGTTACCATCGGTTCGAGCAGGGTGATCTGTTTCATGCTCTCGAAGGCGGCACGCATCAGTTTGCCCGCCATGGGCGCCCAGGTGCCGTTTTCGATCAGGGCTACTTTTCGTTTCTGGAAGTTCTTCGCTTTCAAATGCGAAAGGAAATCCTCCATGCAGGGGAAAAGGCCGCCGTCATAAGTTGCCGACGCCGCCACCAGACGGTCATACCGGAAAGCGGTTTCAACCGCCTGCGACAAATCACAGCGGGCAAGATCCATGACCGTAACATTCGTTTCGCCCTTTTGCGCCAGCTGCTGCGCCAGCTTCTGGGCTGCCGCACGGGTGTTGCCGTGAATGGAGGCGTAGGCAATAAGAACGCCCTTGCATTGCGGCTCATAGCGGCTCCAGATATCATACAGATTCAGATAATAGGAAAGATTTTCGCGAAGCACGGGGCCATGCAGCGGGCAGATGGCACGAATTTCCAAACCGGCTGCCTTTTTCAAAAGCGCCTGCACCTGCGCGCCATATTTGCCGACGATGTTAAAATAGTACCGTCTCGCCTCGGGCTCCCAGTCATCGTTTACGGCAAGGGCGCCGAATTTGCCGAACCCGTCGGCGGAAAAAAGAATTTTATCTTTGGTTTCGTAACTGACCATGACCTCCGGCCAATGAACCATCGGCGCCATATAAAAGGTCAGTTGATGCTCGCCGAGGGAAAGCGTGTCGCCCTCCTTGACCGTAACGGAGCGGCCGGAAACATCCAGCGTAAAAAACCGCGACAGCATGGTAAAGGTTTTGGCATTGCCGACGACCTTTGCCGTGGGATAGGTTTCCAAAAACTTCTGGATTTCGGCGGCATGATCCGGCTCCATGTGATGAACGACAAGATAATCCGGCTGCCGGTTCCCGAGCACCTTTTTCAGATTTTCAAAATAAGTGTCAGCCGCGCGGCGATCCACCGTATCCAGCACCGCGATTTTTTCATCCAGAATCACATAGGAATTATAGGATACGCCGTTGGGAACTGCGTACTGACTTTCAAAAAGATCAATGGTTGTATCATCCGCACCGACATAAACGACATCGGGGGCGATTTCGATTGTATTCATAGTATTCTCCATTTCTTTCCGACGATCTATCCACAAAAAACGAGACGGCAGAGTCACTCAGCCGCCCCTGTTTTTTTATTCTTCAACAAACTGGTCTTTGCCTACGCCGCACAGGGGGCAGACATAATCATCGGGAACTTCCTCCCACGGGGTGCCGGGAGCAATGCCGTTATCCGGATCGCCGAGCGCCTCGTCATACACATACCCACAGACTTCGCACACATATTTTTTCATCGGTTTCATCCACCTTTCAGCAGAAACTGTAAAATTGGAAAATCACTTCCGTTTTTCCTTCCCTATTCTACACGCCTACAACGGTCTTGTCAACCGGGAATGATCGATTTTTTAATATTTGCGTGAAAGAAGCTGCTGCGCCTGCTCGCGGGTTATCTCGCCGGCGTTGCACTGCGCCATGATCTGTACATCCTTATCGTTTAATTTATAGAAGGCATACAGCACCAGCGCGGCAATATAGCCCAGCACCGGCACCAGCGCATAGGTGATCCAGAGACCGTGCAGCGCTTCGGGGGTTTGGGAAACGCCCAGCGCCTGTAGCTCTTCAAAGCTGGATGCGGTGACTTCCTGCCAGTGGAAGAAGCCCAGCAGCAGCATACCGAGAGAAGACGCGATGGCGGAGGTGATTTTTGCTGAGAAGGTTTGAACGGCGAAGGTGATGCCTTTGGCATCGGTTCCGGTTTTATACCGGCCGTATTCGGCACAGTCGGGGGTAAACATAAAATTCATGACGCCGATAACCGAAGCGGGGATCGAGCGAATGATGGTCAGAATCAAAAAGCCGACGACATTTTCATACCCGACAAAGAAAATCGCAAGCCCCAAAATGATGGTAGCGATATTGTTATAAACATAAAATTTGAATTTATCGATTCGCCGCAGAATCGCAGGCAGGAAAAGAGCAATGATAAACTGAGGCGCCATGGACAGCGCGCCGATCAGCAGGTTGAACATCGAATTGCCGAACAAATAATACGAAGCAATCAGGCTCAGGGTATTGTTGGTCAAAAGCGCGTTTGCCACGATGAAGCCGCCGTAATAGAACAGAAGATATTTATTTTTTCCTAAATAGGAGAACATCTGCCGCAGGGTAAAGGTTTCGTCCCGGTCGCCGGCGTGATAGTTTCGCTCTTTGCCGTAAATGCCGATGGGGATCATGGTAATCGCCGCCAGAACGGAAACGATGACCGTTGTCAGGGTATAATTCAAACCGACGCTTTCGCTGGGCAGGATGGTAAAGGCAATGGTGGTGATCCCCATGCCGATACCCGCGAGGATCGGGCGGCGCGCCATCAGCAGGTTGCGTTCCGCCAAATCGGAAGTAATGGTGGTGACCATGGTATAAATCGGCACATCGCAGATCGTGTAGGCGGTATCCCACAACAGATAGGCAATGGCGAACCACGCCAGTTTGACCGATTCCGAAGAACCGGTGGGGATGGCAAACAGCAAAATCGACGCAAGCGGGATCAGCACCGTGGATACGCGAATCCACGGCAGGCACTTATTGCCGCTTTTGAACTTCACCTTATCGAAAATCGCGCCGAACAGCGCGTCGTTTACCGCATCCCAGACTTTAACCGCCATAACAACCGTGCCAGCCTTGATCATATCCATGCCCGTCATCATAAGATAAGTCGTCAAAAAAGCGGCGATCAGCTGATAGAACATATTCTGACCGGTAAAATAGACAAGATAGGAATTGCGTTCCCTTACCGATGTCTGCCACTGAATGGTTGGTTTCTGTCTGTTTGCCATATCTGTAACCTCCGTCAAAACGAGCGAATCGTTTCCTTGCCATGGTGTTTCTAATTTTACCAAATTTTTCTGTTATTTTCAATACATTTTATAAAACTTTCCGCATATCCTATCATCGGCGGACAGAACCGGGATTTTTTCCGAAAGTCCCGAAAGCGGCGTTTCGTCTTTTTTCAGAGAAAAAGAAGATAAGACGAATCTTTCCATGATACGGCGGTGCAAAACTGTTTTTTGCCGGTAAGGCGGCTGGAACGCCTCGCATGAAATTTGATTGCGCCGGACGGATGTCTTTCCGTAAAGATTCCACAAGCTCTACTGCCGTGTGCGGCGGCGGGGAGTAAAAGACGGAGCGTATTTGCGATCGTATGTATGGAAACAAGCAAGGCTTTTTTGTCCGCCTTTTTTAGACAAAACAGGCGACAGGTTCTATTTATGTATTATCTGTTTCCTGTTTTTTAATTTTTTATTATTTTTAGCACTCGCCTATTGACAATGCTAAAAATCGTGCTATAATAAGGGTGTACCGTGAAGGAGAAAGAGAGAAGCGGAACGGACAAATGAAAAACCACCGCCCCTTTCCCGCCGGTTCAATCAAATTACAAAATCAATTTTTTGGAGGAATGACTTATGTTACCCAGCATTTTTGGCGAAAACTTGTTTGACGACTTTTTCGGCACGCCTTTTAATGAGGAATTCTTCCGCGGAACTCCCCAACTTTACAAAAAGAGCAGCCAACTGATGAACACCGATATTTTGGAGTCCGACAACGGATATGAACTTCACATCGATCTGCCCGGCTTCAAAAAGGAAGATATTAAATTGTCCGCGGACGGCGGCTACCTGACCGTCAGCGCCGAACACAACGAAAACAACGACGAAAAAGACGACAACGGCAAATACATCCGCCGTGAGCGCTACAGCGGCAGCTGCTCGAGAAGCTTTTATGTCGGCGAGGATCTGAAGAAAGAAGACATTAAGGCGAAATTCGACAACGGCATCCTGTCCATCACCCTGCCGAAGCAGGAGAAACAGCTTCCGGAAAAGAAAGACACCTATATCGCGATCGAATGATCCGATCCAGCCCCTTCCCCCTGGGAAGGGGTTTTTTTATGCACAAAATTTCCCGTTTCGCCGGGGCAACAGTCCGAAAGCCCGCCTTACCAAAGTCAGAAAAGCTGCTGTCTTGCGCGCGGACGGTTTTCAGGCAAAACAAAAAAACGCCCAGCCGATTTCCAGCAGGAATTCGGCGGGCGTTTTTGCTTACCGGTATTTACCTTGCGAACCATGGCAGGCAGCAGGTTCCCTGTGGCTTTGTCTCCTATATTCCCCCAGAGACACACGAAAAAGCATTCTGTATTTTCCGGTTCGCGGCAAAAAGAAGATCTGCGAATGGGAGCGCCGCAGCAAGCACCGCGTCTCTTCCTTCCTTCAGAACAGGCAATTTTTCCGGCATACAGGTACGCACGGCTTTATTCGGCTGCAAGCCGTCACGGCAAATCTGCTGCACTCAAAGATACAGCTCCGCATTTTTTCGATCAGAGCACACCTTTTTCAGCATCATGCCGGCAGCGGAAAGCATAACGGGATTTACCCTGCGAGCGCCCTGCGGGCATACGGAAACACAGCGCATACAAGAGATACACGCCTTCGCGTCCACCTGTTTCGGATCCGCTTGATCGATGGCCTGTACCGGGCATTGTGCCGCGCATACACCGCAGCGGGTACAATTTTTCGTGGGTTTGGGCACCATACCCGCGCTTCCTGCCTTCTTATAAGGGCGGTTGCCGGGCAGAACCGGTTCGGAAACATCTGCCACAGCCAGTTTGTGCTGAATTTGTTTGGCAAAATCAGCAAGCTGTGCGGCGTCCTGCGCATCCGGACGGCCGGCGGCAAACTGCCGGACGATCGAGTGTTCGGCAACGGCGGCAACTGCCGCAATTACCTGAAAACCGGCCTGCTTCGCCGTGTCTGCCAATTCTACCAGCGTATCTTCATAAGCTCGGTTACCGTAGACACAGACCAGAACCGCCCGGGCGCCATTGCCATGCACCATACGGAGCCGCTCTGCCGCCACAGCGGGAACACGGCCGCCATAGG
>CALWIU010000079.1 GCA_944380845.1 uncultured Clostridia bacterium
AATCATGACCGGTCGCGGGAATGGGTTTTTCTTCGATATGCGTAGGATCATTTTTACAAATCCGACGCTCCAGACCTTCTTGCTCACAGGTCGGAAGAACGATGGTCAGCCAGTCGCCCCAGTCGTGACCCGTTGCCGGGATGACTTCCTGCGCCACAAGGATTTCACCGCAGACCGAACATTTGACGCCGTCGGTCAAGCCGGTTTCGGTGCAGGTAGCCGCCTTGCCGGGAATGGTCTCTTCCGTATGCGGGAGTTTTTCCAGAACTTTGGTTTCTCTGCTCAGTTCCTCACCGCAAACGGTGCAGTCAACAACTTCATCATACGAACCTTCGGCGCTGCAGGTCGCCGCCGTTTCGTTTTCTCTGACAGGCTCGCCGGGGGTGTGACCCAGTTTATTGATGGTTTCTCCCTTGGCAAGCTCTTCACCGCAGACTGCGCATACTACATCGCCGGTATATCCGTCTTCCGTACAGGTCGCGGGTTTCGCATTGATCGTTGTTTCGGTATGCGGGAGCTTTTCGATCGTCTTGGTTTCTCTGCTCAGTTCCTCGCCGCAGACAGTGCAGGAAACGACCTCATCATATGAACCTTCAGCGCTGCAAGTCGCTGCGGTTTCATTCTCTCTGACAGGCTCGCCGGGGGTATGCGGCACCACAGGCGTTGTTTCCTGTGCCTGCAAAACAGCACCGCAGACAGAGCAGTGACTTCCATCTGTCAGACCGGTTTCGGTGCAGGTCGCCTCTTTCCCCGGATCTGTAACCGGAATATGTGCTTCCGCAGTATAAACCGCATTGACGGTTTTATTCTGCGCGCCGCTGGTCAGGTTCTGATAATAACCGTTCCATTTATCAAATGTATAGTGATTTTGCGCGTCGTACGCTTTGACCGGATCGGCAGGCGGTGTCGCACTGCTGCCGTAATTCACAGTCTGGGTTTTTAATACAGTGCCGTCTTCATCCAGAAAACTGACAGCATAATCAAAGGTTCGGATCGTAACGGTTTTGGACGCAGAAGCGCTTCCGCTCGTTGCCTTGACAGTTACGGTATAATCATTCGCCGCATTGGAAGTTGAGGTAACGCTCAACTGACCGGAGCTTGCGTTCATGGAAACCTTTGTGTTATTTACGCTCCATGTGGGGTTCTGATACCAGTTTACACCGTACTGATCTTTTACAACTGCGGAATAGGTGCTGCTTGTACTGGTGCCGTTGGTCGGAACCGTGATGGAACTGCTGCCGCTGATGGATCCTACCGATGCAACATGCGGATAGTTGCTGCTCGCAACCGTTACCGTATCGGTAAATTCTCCTGCACTACCAAATGCACCGCCGTGGTTCCAGCTACCGCTTCCAACTTCTTTTCTGTTGGAAGAAGAAGAACCAACATACAAATACATTGTATATTCGATTTGTCTCGGCCAGGAAAACTCATAATTAAAAGTTACTTGATAAGGAAATCCTGATACCGTACCGGTATATTCAGCAGTAGTGTCATTAGAATATATCGCACCGCTTTCAATCGAGCTGGCAGACATAATAACCTTGCTGGAAGAAGATCCTGTCCCATTGTTTGACTTATAATAAAGAGTTAAAGTAACATTTTTTATCAAACATCCATTGGAGACATCAAGAAAAACGCGATAATTATAACTTCCAGCCGTTGCTGCGTCCGCTTTGACAGGCAATGCAAGTATCAGACTTGAAAAGCACAAGACAAAAGCAAGGAAAACGCTCAACATACGCCTAGCGTTATGTTTTACCTTTGACATTATCATTCCTCTTTTCTTAGAATTTTCGACAACAGACGCCTTTTGTGCAACTTGTTTTCATCGGATTTATAACAGGCGCCGCATTGTTCAATATAGCTTAATTATTATATAACAATACAACAAATTCGTCAACATAAAACAGGAAAATTGGCAAAACTTTTCCCGATCGATGCCATCTGTTGCTCCGCTCGGGAAGGGCTTGTTGTGAAAAACAAGGATTCCGCATACAACCGGCAGGAACAAGCACATACTTTCCGTACAAAAAAAGACCTTGCAGGATTTCTCCTGCAAGGTCTTTTACAGATCGCAGTTTATGCTGCCGACTGTTCATTCGGATCCATTTTCTGCGCTTGCGTACGGCTTGTCCGCTGCAAAAACTTATTTGCGCGGATTTTTGATCGCGGCCTGAGCAGCAGCCAGACGGGCGATCGGCACACGGAAGGGAGAGCAGGAAACATAGTCAAGACCGATGTTGTGGCAAAATTCCACAGAAACAGGGTCGCCGCCGTGCTCACCGCAGATACCGCAGTGCAGGTCAGGACGGGTCTTTTTGCCCAACTCAACAGCCATTTCCATGAGCTTGCCAACGCCGGACTGATCGAGTTTGGCGAAGGGATCGTTCTCATAGATCTTGTGCTCGTAATAAGCATCCAGGAACTTACCGGCATCGTCACGGCTGAAGCCGAAGGTCATCTGGGTCAGATCGTTGGTGCCGAAGCAGAAGAACTCTGCCTCTTTCGCAATCTGATCAGCGGTAAGAGCAGCTCTGGGGATCTCGATCATCGTACCGACTTCGTATTTCAGATCGACACCGGCAGCGGCAATCTCTTTGTCTGCCGTCGCAACAACGACATCTTTAACGAATTTCAGCTCTTTGACTTCGCCGACCAGCGGAATCATGATCTCGGGAGCAATGTTCCAGTCGGGATGTTTTTTCTTAACATTGATCGCAGCGCGGATAACAGCGGAGGTCTGCATTTCTGCGATTTCAGGATAGGTGACAGTCAGACGGCAGCCACGGTGACCCATCATCGGGTTGAACTCATGCAAAGAAGCAATGATGTTCTTGATGGCGGCAACGGACTTGCCCTGTGCCTTTGCCAGCGCTTCGATATCGGCTTCCTCGGTGGGAACAAACTCATGAAGCGGCGGGTCAAGGAAACGAATGGTAACCGGGTTGCCTTCGAGCGCTTCATACAGCGCCTCAAAGTCGCCCTGCTGATAAGGCATGATTTTGGCCAGAGCGGCAACGCGCTCTTCTTTGGTGTCTGAGCAAATCATTTCACGGAATGCGGCAATACGCTCAGACTCAAAGAACATATGCTCGGTACGGCAAAGACCGATGCCTTCGGCGCCCAGCTCGCGGGCTTTCTTCGCGTCAGCAGGCGTATCGGCATTGGTACGAACCTGAAGGGTTCTGTATTTGTCAGCCCACTCCATGATTCTGCCGAACTCGCCGGCGATCTCTGCATCAACAGAGGGGATAATGCCGTCATAGATGTTACCGGTGGAACCATCGATGGAGATATAGTCGCCCTCGTGATAGGTCTTGCCGGCCAATTCAAACTGTTTGTTTTCCTCGTCCATCTTGATGTCGCCGCAGCCGGAAACACAGCAGATGCCCATGCCGCGGGCAACAACTGCCGCGTGAGAAGTCATACCGCCGCGAACGGTCAGGATGCCCTGAGCAGCCTTCATGCCGGAGATATCTTCGGGAGAGGTTTCAAGACGAACCAGAATCACTTTTTCGCCGCGCTCATCCCACTCGATCGCGTCTTCGGCGTTGAAAACAACTTTACCGCAGGCAGCGCCGGGGGAAGCACCGAGACCCTTGCCAGCCGGAGTAGCCGCTTTCAGAGCAGCTGCATCAAACTGCGGATGAAGCAGGGTGTCAAGGTTTCTGGGATCGATCATGGCGACAGCCTTTTTCTCATCGATCATGCCTTCGTCCACAAGGTCGCAGGCGATCTTCAAAGCGGCTTTCGCGGTTCTCTTACCATTTCTGGTCTGAAGCATATAGAGTTTGCCGGACTCAACGGTGAACTCCATATCCTGCATATCTCTGTAATGGTCTTCCAAAATGGCGCAGACCTTCACGAACTGCTGATAGGCCTCGGGGAATTTTTCTGCCATTTCGGCGATGGGCATCGGGGTACGGATACCGGCAACGACATCTTCGCCCTGTGCGTTCACAAGGAATTCGCCCATCAGGCCTTTTTCGCCGGTAGCGGGATCACGGGTGAAGGCAACGCCGGTGCCACAGTCATTACCCATGTTGCCAAACGCCATCATCTGAACATTGACGGCAGTGCCCCATGAATAAGGAATATCATTGTCGCGGCGATATACATTGGCGCGGGGGTTGTCCCATGAGCGGAAAACCGCTTCGATCGCGCCCATGAGCTGCTCGTTGGGATCGGTCGGGAAATCAACGCCGATCTTTGATTTGTACTCTGCTTTGAACTGAGCGGCAAGCTCTTTGAGGTCATCGGCGGTCAGATCGATATCCTGTGCAACGCCTCTGGCTTCTTTCATTTTATCAATGAGCTGCTCGAAGTACTTTTTGCCGACTTCCATAACAACATCGGAATACATCTGGATGAATCTTCTGTAGCAGTCCCAGGCCCAGCGGGGGTTGTTGGACTTTTTCGCCATGACTTCGACAACATCCTCGTTCAAACCAAGGTTCAGGATGGTGTCCATCATGCCGGGCATGGACGCTCTGGCGCCGGAACGAACGGAAACAAGAAGCGGATTTTCGATATCGCCGAACTTTTTGCCGGTGATTTCTTCCATCTTCGTGATATACTCCATGATCTGCGCCTGGATCTCGCTGTTGATCTTTCTGCCGTCCTCATAATACTGGGTGCAGGCTTCCGTGGTGATTGTAAAGCCCTGGGGCACAGGAAGACCGATTTTGGTCATTTCCGCAAGGTTTGCGCCCTTACCGCCGAGCAGCTCGCGCATATTCGCATCGCCCTCGGAGAACAAATAAATGTACTTTTTGCTCATCAAATTGCCTCCATCAATTAAATTCAGTCAGTAGCCGCCCTGCTGTGAAAAAAGCAGTCGGCATACACTGTAAAATATTATAACACAGCATACCGGGAATTACCATACCTTTTTACTATAAAATGCCAAAAATTATCCCCTGCTTTTTTGTGCAAATTCAAAAATTTTATCTTTTATTCGGCACTTTCTTCGTCGCTTTGCCCTTTTTCGGCAGGTGAAAAGGCGCGCAGTTTTTCGTTAAGACTGTGCATGGTATCTTCATCGACCTTGACGATCCGGCGATCATAGGTCAAAAGGCCGTTTACCTCAAATTCCACATCGGAAACCTGTGTATAAACGCAAGCCGCCAGCCCCTTCGGCACAAGGGGGATGATCTGTTTTTCATAGAGCTTTTTGACGGCGGCGGTCAGCTTGTCTTTGGACGGGAACATCATATATCCGAAACTCTTGTTTTTGTTCCAGACATGGCCGTCAATGATCTGGGAATAGCCTCCGAATTCACTGAGCACAAAGGGGCGCTTTTCGTCGCGCTTCGGCAGGGTGACCGGCAGGATATACCGATGAATGCTGACAAAATCAGGTCCGCCCTGGTCGTGCCATCCGCTGGCATGATCCACAAACCGCGTGGGATCTTTCTGCTTGACTGCCTTGCCGATCGAGAGCGCGTCAAATTGCCCCCAGCCCTCGTTGAAAGGAACCCAGCAGCAGATGGAAACGCAGTTATAAAGCGAATCGATCATCTCGAACAACTCTTTTTTGAAGCGCTCGCGCTGGGCGGCATCATCGCGTTTAAACCATTTATAATGAGAATCGGACAGCTTGCGGATATTCAGATTCGGCAGAACGCCGACAAAAAAGGTGCTGACATAATCCCCGCCGCTGACCATATCCTGCCAGACCAGCATACCCAGCCGGTCGCAATGATAGTACCAGCGCGCCGGCTCCACTTTAATATGTTTTCTAAGCATATTGAAGCCCATGGATTTCATTTTTTCAATATCATAAATCATGGCTTCGTCGCTGGGAGGAGTCAAGCCGCTGTCGCACCAGTACCCCTGATCGAGCAGACCGGTCTGGAAATAGGGTTTCCCGTTCAGGCAAAGGCGCAAAATTCCCTGTTCATCGGGCGCAATGGAAAATTCCCGCATTCCAAAATAGGAAAGCACGGCGTCCGCCGGGTGATCGTCCTCTGTCAAAAACAGCAGAAGCGAATACAAATAGGGGTCTTCCGGCGACCAGAGACGAGGGGAAGCAATCGGAATTGCTGTTTCGCCGACAATTTCTTTTTCCGCCAACGGTTTTTCGTTTTCGTCGCAGACCACGGCGCGCAGGCGGCAGCCTTCGGGAACATCCGCCTGCAAAATGACCGAATGATTCTTCACATCCGGTGTGATTTTGATCTTGTCCAGATATTTTTGGCCTACCGGTTCCAGCCAGACGGTCTGCCAGATCCCGGAGGTTGCGGTATACCAGAAACCATGGGATTCGCTGGCCTGTTTGCCGCGCTGCTGGCCGCCCTGATCGGTGGGATCAGTGACTTTCACCGCCAGCTCGTTTTCCTTTTTCGATAAAAGCTCGGTAATATCAAAAGTAAACGGATTGTACCCGCCGCGGTGCTCGCCCGCTTTTTTGCCATTGACAAAAACTTCGCATTCATCGTCTACCGCGCCGAAATGCAAAAGCACGCGTCTGCCGTCCCAATCCTCGGGAACCGTGAAGTATCTGCGGTACCACAGCGTTTCATCCGGCTGCAAATGGCGCTGCACGCCGGACAGTTTGCTTTCCAGCGCAAAGGGAACCAGAATCTTACCGTCAAACCCCTGAGGCTGTTCGCCTGTTTTGCAGACGGCATAGTCATATTCGCCGTTCAGATTCAGCCAGTCCCTGCGCACAAACTGCGGCCGGGGATACTCCGGCAGGGGCACTTTGCCGACCTTTTCGGCAAAGCGGCAACTGATCGTTTCCATCTCACGCACTCTCCTTCTCCATCAATCTAAAAAATGATATACATCCCGGTTCAGCTCTTTGAATTTTTCAAAAACCCGGTTCATCAATGCTTCATCCTCGACCGGAACATACAATTCGCTTGCCGGATCGGTCGGGTCGTCCTCAATACCGACGATCAGAACCTCTTCGGAATCGGGTTCGTCACAGGGAAAAAGCACCGCAAATTCCCTGCCTTCCAAATCCACCACATCTAAAAGCTCAAAAGGCACGACCGTACCCTCGTTGTCGGTCAATTCGATGATATCGTCCAAAACATCGCGGATCGCGTCGTCCCGCTGCTCTTTTTTCATAAGAAAAACACCCCTTTGCATCTTTTTGATCCTATTGGTAAGTATAACAAAACAGTGTATAAATTGCAATCGATTCCCGCGGAAAAAGTTTTTCCCGGCATCCCGGCTTGACAAGCCCGGGGTTTTCGATTACTATATTTTCGGATCGTACCCGGAGGAAAAGTGCCATGACCGAAATCATAAGCGACAGCGCGCCCGAACGAGCCATCCTGTTCAGCGTGGACGACGGCAGTTTTGACAACGAAGCGTCCATGGAAGAACTGCGGCGGCTGGCGGAAAGCGCGGGAGCAACCGTTTTTTGTGAAAGCATACAGAAAAAAGATAAGCCCGACGCGGCGATTTATGCCGGCGCAGGAAAAATAGAGGAATTAAGAAGCCTCTGTGAAAACAACGCAATCGACCTGTTGATTGCGGACTGCGAATTGACGCCGACCCAGCAGCGGAATCTGGAAAACGCGCTCGACACGCGCGTGATCGACCGTACCACGCTGATTCTGGATATCTTTGCCAAGAGTGCAAAGACGAATGAAGGCAAGATCCAGGTCGAGCTGGCGCAGCTGCAATACCTGCTGCCCAGACTTGCCGGCAGAGGCAAGGCGCTTTCGCGGTTAGGCGGCGGCATCGGCACCAGAGGCCCCGGTGAAACCAAGCTGGAAACCGACCGGCGACATATCCGCAGACGCATTCACAATCTGGAAGAAGCCCTGAAAAAGACCGAAAGACAGCGGCTGCTGCGCCGCACCCGGCGCAAAAAGACCGGCGTTTTGACCGCCGCCATCGTCGGATATACCAACGCCGGAAAATCAACGCTGCTTAACGCGCTGACTGGGGCGGGCGTGCTGGCGCAGGACCGGCTTTTTGCAACGCTGGATCCCACCTCGCGCGCGCTGAAACTGCCGGACGGGCGTTCGGTAATGCTGATCGATACGGTTGGGTTTGTTTCCCGCCTGCCGCATACGCTGGTGGACGCCTTTCATTCCACTTTGGAGGAAGCCGCCGCCGCAGACCTTTTGATCAATGTCTGCGATGCGTCCGACCCGCGTCTGGACAGGCAGCTTGCCGTCACCAAAGAAGTGATGGAACAGCTGGGCGCCGGATCGACCCCGATGGTCACGGTTTTAAACAAATGCGACATCTGCCGTGAACCTTTTCTTCTGCCGTTCAGCCGGCGGACGGTTCGCATCTCGGCTAAAACCGGCGAAGGCCTGCGCGAGCTGCTGCAAACCGTTGCCGACACCCTTCCCGATACGGTGCGGCGGATCCATCTGCGGGTCCCCTACAGCGAAGCGGGAAAAGCGGCGGAAATACGGCGGTTCGGCTTGGTGGAAAACGAAGCGTATGAGGAAGACGGCATTCATCTGACGGCACGGTTAGACCTTGCCCTTCTTGCCCATTACCAAAAATACAGGATCCCGGAATAAAATAGAGATATACGGAGGTTTTTATCATGAAAATTTTTATGATCGGCGGAACAGGTCTGTTAGGCAGTGCCGCCGCACGCCTGCTGATCGACCACGGGCACAGTGTAAAAAGCGTCGCCCTGCCGCCGCTGCCGGAAGGCGCGCCGATCCCGGAAGAAATGGAACTGGTCTTTGGCGACTACAACAAAAAGACCGATGACGAGATCCGCGAGATGATGGCGGGCTGCGACAGCTTTATTTTCGCCGCCGGCGTTGACGAGCGGGTGGAGTTCCCCGCGCCGGTCTATGAAGCCTATGAAAAATTCAACATCAATCCCTTAAAACGGCTGATCCCGCTGGCTAAGGAATGCGGCGTGAAAAATGTCGTGGTGCTCGGCTCCTATTTTTCCTATTTTGCCAAGGCACACCCGGAAATGGAACTGACCCAAAAACATCCGTACATCCGCAGCCGCATTGAACAGGAAGAGGTCGCTCTTTCCTTTGCGGACGATACCTGCTCGGTTTCTGTGCTGGAACTGCCCTATATTTTCGGGACACAGCCCGGCAGAAAACCGGTTTGGACCATTCTGATCGAGCAGCTTTCGGGCATGGGACCTGTCACGATGTACCCGGTGGGCGGAACGACGATGGTTACCGTGCATCAGGTCGCGCAGGCAATCACCGGAGCGGTGGAACAGGGCGCGCGCGGCGCGATTCCCATTGGGTATTACAACTACACCTGGGATCAGTTCCTTGCCATCGTTCATGACGCAATGGGTCAGCCCAATCGCAAGATCATTCATGTAACGAAATGGATGTTCCAGCTCTTTGGCCTGCATATGCGCAAGGTCTACGCCAAAAAAGGCGTGGAAGGCGGCATTGATCCGGTGGGACTTGCCGACATCATGTGCATGAACACCTGGATCGATAAAAAATACAGCCAGGCGCTGGGGGTAACAAAAGACGATATCCGTTCTGCTATTTTTGATTCGGTCAAGCTGTCGGTGGACGCTTTTACCGGAAAACAGAAGCTGGTGGAAATGAAGGCGGAATAACCGTTCCCCTTTTCAGACGAAGGCAAAAACAGGCGGAAGAGCGCAAAGAAACGCTTTCTTCCGCCTTTTTTTCCGTTTTACAACAGATGGGTCTTGACATAATCCGGCAATCTGTCTAATATAGATAGATAAACGCAATGACCAGAAGAAGGAATCCGACATGATCCGTTTACTTTCTCATTTTATCATCAAAGAAAATCTGCCAGAAGAAAAGAAAAGAAGCCTTTTGGGGAAACTCTGCTCGTCCGTCGGCATTTTTTTGAATGTACTGCTCTGCGCCGCCAAGCTCGTTGCGGGCATTCTCAGCGGCTCGATCGCCGTAACGGCGGACGCAATGAACAACCTGTCTGACGCAGGTTCATCCATCATCACCCTGATCGGCTTTAAGCTCAGCGAACAGAAACCCGACCGGGAACATCCCTTCGGGCACGGCCGTATGGAATATTTGTCCGGCTTTATTGTTTCGCTGCTGATTATTTTGATGGGATTTGAACTGTTGAAATCTTCGGCGGAAAAAATCATCAACCCCGAAGAAGTGACCGGCAGTGCGCTGACGATCGCCATTCTGGCCGCTTCGATCGCCGTTAAATTTTACATGATGTTCTACAATCTGCGTGTCGGCAAAAAAATCAACAGCGCCGCCATGCGCGCTGCGGCGGCCGACAGCATGAGCGACTGCGTTTCGACAACGATCGTTTTGATCTGCACGGTCATCGATATGTCTACCGGCATTCAGCTGGACGCCTGGTGCGGTCTTGCTGTGGCGGTGTTTATTCTGGTTACCGGCATTCGCGCGGTCAAAGACACCATCAGCCCGCTTTTGGGCGAACCGCCCAGCGCGGAATTTGTCAAAAAAATCGAAAGCATTGTTAAATCCTATCCTTCCGTGGTCGGCATCCATGATCTGATCGTTCACGATTACGGTCCCGGCAGACGCATGATCTCTCTGCACGCGGAAGTTCCCGCCGCTGGAGACATTCTGAAAATCCACGATGAGATCGACAATGCCGAGCGCAGGCTGGCGGCGGAACTGGGCTGTCACGCGGTGATCCACATGGATCCGATCGAAAACGACAACCCCGAATGCGTGCGCCTGCGCGGCGAAGTGAATACGCTGGTCAAAAAAATCGATCAGCAGCTGTCCATTCACGATTTCCGCATGGTGACCGGCCCGACCCACACCAACCTGATTTTTGATCTGGTGCTGCCCCACCATTATACGACCGGCGAAAAAGAGCTGAAAGAGGAAGTCCGCGACGCTGTCAAAAAGGAAATCGGCGAGCAGTATTATACGGTTATTCAGACCGAACAGTCTTATATTGAGTAAAAGGAAGAGCAATCCATGGAAGCAATCCTGCTGGATATGTACGGCGTGGTCGTCAAGCAAACCGGCGATGATTTTGTACCCTTTGTGCGCAGAACCTTTCCCGAAAAGCCATATGATGAAATTTACGACCCGTGGCTTTTGGCGGATGTCGGTGCGATTCCCTCGCTGGAAATCTGGCGGAGGATCGGCTTTACCGGCAATTTGGAGAAAGTGGAAAAAGAATATCTGGACACCATCGAGCTGAATGATGCGGTCCTGGATTTTCTGAAAGAAGCCAAAAAACACTACCGTCTGGCGCTTTTATCCAATGATTCTGCGGAATGGAGCCGCTATCTGCGGCAAAAATTCGGGCTGGACAGGCTGTTTGACGCCGTCTGCGTCAGCGGCGAACAGAAGATCGCAAAGCCGGATCGGCGCGTTTTTCTCTGGACGGCGGAACAGTTGGGCGTCAAGCCGGAAAACTGCTGGTTTGTCGATGACAGGGAAAGCAACCTGCAAGCCGCCGAAGAGCTGGGCATGAAAGCCGTCCTGCTCAACAGCCGTCACATCGACTATGACGGCGACACCATCCGCGATTTTGCCGATTTTGCCTCGCGGCTCTGGTAAAGAATCCGATTTAAAAATAAAAACGGGACAGCCTTTTGGCTGTCCCGTCTGCGTGTAGGAAAAGATTCTTTTTCTACACGCAGACAGGCTGCGAGAAATGGAGAGGAAGAAAGGCTTTGGCGATTTGAGCCGTACAAAGGTACTGCCATGTCGCCAAAGCCTTTCAGCCAATCAGAGGCTTATTTTTTCTGTTTAACGATGCAGGATCGTCGATCCGGTTGTGGTGAACACCCTTTTCCTTTTTGTTTGGCGGTTCATCCCACTTTATCGACAGCATGACGGGACAGCCTTTTGGCTGTCCCGTTTTTTTCAGAAAACATACGATCCGGTTCAGAGTGGCTCTGCCGGTTGTCACAGCAGACAGACCGAGCCGCTGTGCCGGTATCGCCGCCGTTTTCCGTCCCACTGTTCCCTTCCGGAAAGCGATCAGCCGTCTGCGGTCGCTTTTTCGTTTTTCACGGTCTGAATCGCGCGCAGAAGGGACAGTTCGTTATCATAGGGCAGATCGCAGGTCAAATGCCAGATCATCACCCCGCCGACGCCGGCATCCAGCGCGAACGCCGTTTTGTCGCTGACCATCTGCACACTGTTGAAATACTGCGGCGTGGCAAGCGGCGCGCCGTCGTGATCGAAGGTATTGTCGATGATCAGATTGTTGTATCTGCCCAGCCGCTCGGCATAGGCTTTGTAATCGCCCCAGTATTCGCTGCCATCGATCGGACGGGAATAGAACGGCAGACCGATATCGATCTGTTCCGGTTGGAAGCCCGCGTTAATGGTCTGGAACACAGCGTTTGCCGTGCCGGAAAAATCCGCATGATAGCCGAACGCGTCAAACAGATCATAGGTCATCAGCTCGACCCGGTCGATCAGCTCCATCACATCTTCGTCAAAATGCAGGTTCCATGACCCTGCGGCAACGCTGAGCTGTTTGTCGGGCAGCGCTTCGGCAACGGCGCGAAGGTAGTTGTTGAACCGCTCCCATTCTTCATCCGTCTCCGGATATTCATAATCGACATCGTAACCGTCAAAATCATATTTATAAATAAACGCGCGCAGATTTTCCACCGTGGCGGTCAGCTGCTCGCCCATCAGCGAAGCGATATCCTTTCCGTCATTGCCGTAAGGCAGCGCCAGATCGGCAAAGATCCGGATATCCCGGTCGCCAATCGCTTTGCGGATGAGTTCCACCTTTTTCGCGTAATCCGATTCGCTGCCATCCTTGCCGTTTTCATCCACAAAAGTAATCAGCCCGGAGGCATTGAGCTTGGCACCGCCGAACAAAATCAGATCGGTGCAGCCCTCGAGCCCGGAAAAATCGGTATCCTCGCTCACATAATCCATCCGCAAATAAGCATTGACCCGAAGATCCCGCGCAGTCTCGCTTTTTTTCAGATAAACGGAAAGCCCGGTGACCGAATATTCTCCCGAAAAATCGGAAATAATCAGCCGCAGATAGCGATACTGCCGTTCGCCGGTATAGACCACCCGGCAGGAACCAATGGTATCGCCCTGATACAGAAAAACATATCCGCTGTCGGCATCGTTGCTGCCGTAAAGCGCAAACTGTTTGACATGGTCGCCTTCTTCGGTCAAAGTCACGGTATTGAACCGTTTGGAATCGCCGAGATCAACTGTAATCAGGTTGCGGAAGGAATTGTTCCCTGTCAAAGTGAACGCCTCCAGAGGCGAACCGTTGATATCGGTATAGGTACTGCCCGCCGCCAGATCATCCTGCGCACCGTACACACCGGAAAAATCCAGTTTGCCGGCTCCGCCGCAGGAGGAAAAAACCAGCGCGCAGAGAACAAAAAGAGCGGTCATTTTTATCAGCCAACGCTTTTTCATCTCATCGACCTCCGAATACCTGCAAAACAAGTCAAATATCGTCATACTATGGTACCCTTATTGCATAAAACTTATCGACAGAAGTCAAGCACGGAATCCATCCGGTGCGTCTTCGTTTTTATGGCTCTGCCGCTTCATAAAACGGACAATACAGCAGTGCCGCCGCGCCTTCTTCATAGACGACCGTTTGGAAGCCCGCCTGCACATACAGCGGGTACAGATCGGAAAATTCCTGAAAACGCAAATCGATCAGTACATATTCTGTCCGTCCGGACAGATCGGGCGAGTCGGCATTGAGTTGATACAAAATCTTATTCTGGTACAAATGCGGCAAAAGGAAGGTAGAGGAATAGACCGAAGCGTCTTTGGGAACCTGCGCGACCACTTCGTCCAGGGTGTCGCAGACCTCTTTTGTGTTCTGGTAATAGCTGATATACCCCAACCGTTCCCCAACAAAGGCGGAAAAACCGAAAACCGCAAAGGCGGCGCAGAGCAGAGCAAGGAACCGCCGTGTCTGCTGTTTGCGGGCGGAAAGGTTGACGATCGTCAAATAAAACAGCAGTGCCGTCACCCCGAAATTATACTGATAATCCAGCGAGTGCTGGTACGGGTAATAGGACATCAGGTTGATCAGCATGAAGGGTCCCAGCAGGATATAGGAAGAAATTCTGGTGCTGAACAGCGGCAGAAAGCCCAAAGGCAGCATCATTTGCAAAAAGAAAACCATTTTATCCTCGTCCAGACACTGGCTGAACACATACCCGGGATTCACCAGGCACGCCTTGACGATATCCGTCAAACTGCCGCCGTCGGTCGAAAAATTGGCGTAGCGGTACAGCATGGCGCCGTCGCCGTGGCTGTCCAGATACCAGACGGCGAGCAGAAAATAACCGACGGAAAACACCAGCAGTAAAAGCGGCTTGACGATTTTTTTCTTCGCAAACGCCATCCATATGGCAATGAAAATCAGATAAATCGGCGCATCCTCTTTGACCGCACAAACCATAACGGCGCTGAGGATCAGCGCGATGGTGTTGTCCTGATCGATGGCAAGCAGCAAACACAGGAGCAGCGGAGTCAAAAAGCAGTTTTCATGGATGTCATAAAAACAGCCCGCGCTGAGCGCCGGATAAAAAATATAGGCAATGCCGAGCAGAACGGTCAAGGAATCGGACAGACGGTGTTTTTTGCACAAAAGCCAAAGCGGATAAAGGCCGGTTGCCAAAATGACAGCCTGCGCGATATTCAGCGTAAGGGGCGTATGGAACAGCGCATAAAACGGAAGGATCAAATAATAGATAAAGGACAAATGCACCTGAAAATGCGAAAGCAGTCCGTCCCGCTCGCAGGTGGTATAAGGGATCCCCGTTTCTTTCATATATTCAAACATCTGCGAAAAAATGCCGAAATCAAAATTCGGGGAAATATACATCTCGTACCGCAGAGCCGTTAAACCGCCGACAAAGGCGGCAAAGGCGGCAAACAGCGCGGCATAAATGCCGATGCTGACCGAACGGGACACCCTGGGCGAGCGCAGAAAATGCGGGCCGTCGCTGTCCAGAAGAGAATTTTCCGCTTTCCGCAAGAACGACAGACCGAGCCCCCACGCTGCCACCCCGGCAAAAAGTGCACAGCAGATGGCAAAAAGCCAGGCGTCCTTGGCTTTAAACAAAATGCTGACCAGAAAAACAAAGCAGGTCACCACCAGAAACAGCCGATCCGGCGTTTCGCTTTTTGCGAAAGAAAAAAGCGCGCAGAAGAACAAAAGCCCGGCGATATAAAGAGCCGCCCAGATCCCGATATTGACGCTTGCCGCAAAGGCAGGATCGTCATAGGGCGTGCCGCCGCGCCAAACCATGATCGTGTTGACCAGAAAGAACACGCCGGCAAGGCGCATTGCCATTTTGCGCCCGCTCAGCGATTGTTTTTTGAACCACTGCGCCACTCTGGTCATTTTTCTTCCCCTTCCCTGTCCGTTTCACCGGCGTTTTTTTTCTTGCCGCCGTGAATCAAACGGAATTTGCCCTGCTTTTTATCATACCGGACGCCGATGACAAAATAGACCACCGCCGCAGCCAAAATCAACAGCAGCAGCAAAACCACCACCGGCGACGAAAATACATCCCCCGCCACGCCGGTAACCAGCCCCGCAAGATCAAAGGGCACATCCTCCCCGGCCGCCAGCGAAACCACCGCCAGCACCTGTTCGCCGTAAAGCACCTGCGCTTCTCCCAGAATATCGCCTTTTTTGACCGGCGCGTTGACAACATCCTGCGTCTTTTCCTCCACGATCCGGAAAACCACGCTGCCCGTATCCACCGAGGACGGCACGAGCGCGGTGATCTGCTCGGCGGGCACCAGCCGGACATGATCGGCTTTTGAGGAATAACGCACCTGCACTTCGCCTACGGTCTGGTTGACATCGGTAATGACACGGATACGAATGTTGCGGAAGGTCCAGTTCAGCATCGCCTTGCAGTCAATAAACGCATGGTTTTCCGCGTTGCCGTCGCCGTTGGTATCGACATAAGGTCCTTTCATGACAACGGCGACATAGCTGTAGCCGTCACGGGAGGCGACCGCCGCGACACAGCGTCCGGCATTGGAGGTCGAACCGGTTTTTGCTGCGGTCAGATTGCTGTAATAATAAGACGGATATCCGCTTAAAAGCATCAAATTGGTCGTATAAAGCGTGCGGCGCTCATAGTCGCCCGACGCCGGGAAATCATAAGTTGTGCTGGTACTGATCCGGCAGAATCGATCATCCTTTGACGCATCCGCCATCATCCGGGCAACATCCGCCGCCGTGGTATACTGTCCATCGTCGTCCAGCCCGGTTACATTGACAAAATTCGTGTTGTCACAGCCCACAGACGCGGCATATTCATTCATCATCTTCACAAACTGATCCACCGAACCGGCAACGCCGATCGCCAAAGTAACAGACGCGTCGGCGGCGGAACGCATAAGAATGCAGTGCAAAAGATCAACCACGCGGAACTGCTCTCCGCCTTCAAACAGCATGGTCGAGCTGTTGGTGCCGGACAAAATCGAAAGAATATTATCCGGCACGGTATAGACCGTATTGTCAATATCCTCTACCTGCCGCAGCACCACCATGGCGGCGGCAATATTCAGCATGGCGGCAGGCGCACAGCGGGTTTCGGCATTCTGATCAAAAATCACCGTGCCGTCGTCGATGCTCTGAAGATATAATATTTCTGAACGCACGCTCAGTTCCGAATTATAAATCGACGCCGCCGACCCGCCGACCCCGAAAAGGACCGCCAAAACTGCGGCAAGAAGAACGCACAGGAATTTTTTCATAGACAACCTCCGAAAAAAGGTGTAAAATACAGGAAAGAACATGACCGAAAGGACGGGCAGAATTATGATCTATGTAACAGGCGACACCCACGGCGACCCCGCGCGGCTTTCGGCGCAGGCACTGCGCAAGCTGAAAGAAAACGACACGCTGATCATCTGCGGCGATTTCGGTTTTTTGTGGAACGGCGATAAAAAAGAAGAAAAACTGCTGCGCGAACTGGGCAGCCGGAAATACAACATCTGTTTTCTGGACGGAACGCACGAAAACTTTGACCTGTTGCGGGAAGCACCGAAGGAGCAATGGAAAAACGGAACCGTCCGGGTGATCTACGGCAACCTGCGGTATCTGCTGCGCGGGGAAGTCTATCACCTGGAAGGCATGAAGATTTTCACCATGGGCGGCGGCGAGAGCCCCGACCGGGAAATGCGTGTCGGAACCGAACACTGGAGCCGGGAGGAAATGCCGTCCCGCGCAGAACTGTTTCACGGGCTGGAAAGCATTGAAAAAGCACAATTTGATGTGGATTTGATTTTCACCCACGAGCCGCCGCTGAAAACCAAGGAATTTTTAAGTCTGGGCACCGAGGGAGAAACCCGCGTTTCAGCGCTGAACTCCTATTTTGATGAGATCGGAAAAATTTGCAAATATAAAAAATGGTATTTCGGAAGCACCCATATGGACAAGGTGATTTCCCGCTCCCGAACCGCCGTTTTCCGGGATATCCGCAACGCGGTCACAGGGGAAAAGCTGTGATGTCGCGCGACTGCATCCGGCTCACTGCAAGGACAAAAGCGCGTTTTCGCCGTCGGAAGCGGTGAACGAACCGGGCGAACGCAGAAAGTTTGCCGGAACCTGCTGTTCCCAGCGGCGGGCGATTTCATGCGCCTGTTCCCCGGTGAACAGCTTGTGCACGCCGGTCAGACTGCGCAGGATCGCAACCAGTTCTTCCTGCGGACAGGAAACAAGATTCAGGATATCCTGGGCTTTTTTCGGCGCGAACCGCTGGGCGCGCTCCAGCAGAACCGGCGCAAAGGCGGCGGTGGCTTTGCCGTGCGGAATGCCGCATTCTTCGGTCAAGACATAGCCGATGGCGTGCGGGAAGAGCGTGCCGGTAATGTTGATGGCAAGTCCGGACAGCAAAGAGCCGATATACAGTTTTTCCCGCAGTTTTTGATCGGGAAGCTTGCCCGTTTCATAAAAATGCCGCAGTCCTTCCCAAACCAGCGGCAAAGCCGCAAGCGCGTAGCTTCCCGACAGGATGTTGGCGTTGTTGGCTAAATAGCTTTCTGCGGCATGGGCAAAAGCGTCCAGCGCCGTACTGACTGTCGTGCCGTACGGAACCGATAAGGTATAGCGATAATCGCAAACGGCAAGCGTACCGTAACAACCGGCGCCGCCGATGCTTTTTTTCCTGCCGTTTTGCCCGGTCAGGACGGCAATGCCGGTCACTTCACTGCCCGTGCCCGCCGTCGTACCGATCAAAACGGACGGCAGCGGTTTTTTCCATCCTGTCCGGTCGCCGTAAATATCATCGGGCGACAGCGCCTCATTCGCGGCGTACCAGCCGATCGCCTTGACCGCATCCAGCGGAGACCCGCCGCCGATGCCGATGAGAAAATCCGCGCAAAAATCCCGCGCTTCTTTTCCCGCTGCCCAGCAGGTCGCCGTATGGGGATTGGGCTCGATTTTATCAAAAATACGATACGAAATGCCGCATTCGCCCAACAGGCGGATGGTTTCCGCCAAAGCGCCGCTTTTGACCGCCGAAGAACCGCCGGTCACAATCAACGCGCGCTTTCCCAGAGAAGCAATCCAATCCTTCGCCTGAACAAGGGCATTCTCTCCGCAAAGGACCCGAACGGGCATAAAACTACTGATCGTCAAAACAAAACACTCGCTTTCCCATAGAAGCAGCTATTCTTTTTTAAGCCGCTTTTTCTTGTTATAGTATACCATTGCACCGGACAAAGTGCAACCGCTCAAATCTTAAAATCCTGAGAATCCTGACCAAAAAGGAGTTTTTTCATGACACCGGCGATTCCGATTTTGGCTCTTACGCACGAATACTGTGTGATCAAAAAGCCGGCAGGGCTGACCAGTGAAGAAGGCGCGCAAAGCCTGATCCCTCTATTGCAGCAAGCGCTTGCCGAACGGGGCGAAAACACCGCGCTTTTTCCGGTTCACCGGCTGGACAAGCCCACCGGCGGGGTGATGGTCTACGCCCGCACCAAAGAAAGCGCCGCCTATTTTTCCCGTCTTGCCGCCGATAACGGTCTGCACAAACTGTATCTGGCGAAAATATCCGGCAATCTGACGCCGCCCGACGGGGAAATGCACGACCTTTTGTTTCACGACCGAACGAAAAACAAAACCTTCGCCGTCAAACGAATGCGTAAAGGCGTAAAGGAAGCGGCGCTTTTATACCGAACGCTGGAACAAACAGACGGGGATTCCCTTCTGGCAATCCGTCTTTTGACCGGCAGAACCCACCAGATCCGCGCCCAACTTGCCACGCGCGGGTTCTCTCTGCTGGGCGACCGACGCTACGGCGGCAAAAGCCATTCCCGCCTTTGCCTGTGGGCGCAGGGACTTGCTTTCCGGGAGAAGGACGGAACCGAAGTCTGTTTTTGTGCGCCCGCGCCCTTTGCCCCGGCGTATGACCAACCGCTGTTTTCCCTTTTTCCCAACCGAACGGAGGAATGATGATGGATATTTGGAATACTTTTTTTAAGAAAATACAAATCAGCAGTCTGATCCTGACCTTGCTGGGCATTCTGTTCGGGCTGGCGGCGCTGCTGCGCCCGAATACCGTTTCGCTGGGGCTTTGCCGCGTGATGGGCGCGGGGATCCTGATCGGCGCGGTCAGCTGTCTGATCTCCTATTTCACATCGCCCTTTTCCCGCTTCTGGAAGGGGCTGGCGCTGACAGGCGCTATCCTTTTGGGGATCATTGCGCTGTGGATCCTGTTCCGCCCGACTTCTGTACTGCGGCTGCTCAGTCTGATGCTGGGGGTCATGCTGATTGCCAACGGCGCAACGGACTTTCAGCTCGGCATGCTGCTTTTCGGCGGCCCCCTGCGCCGGTTTTCCGCCGTCTTTGCCGTGGTCTGCATTCTGCTGGGCATAGCCGCCGTGCTCAATCCACTGTCCGCCAGCGCCCTGATTATGCGGCTGATCGGACTTTTGCTGCTCATCGGCAGTATCTTTGGGTTATATCTGATCCTGCGTTTTTATAAAAACCAGAAAAACGATCGCTCACAGGACAGCAGCCCGCTTTCCTGAAAAAGCACGGCGCCGAACCGCCCCGCTGTCCCATTCCATGAAAAAAAGAACCGTCCCCGGCAGAAGCAGAACTGCTTATGTTGGGGACGGTTGTTTTTGATTTCCGGTTTTTGCTTCCAGACGCTGCGGCGTTGCTCTGCGGCAGTCTGCTTATTGTTCCTCACCGGCAAGGATGCGGTCGATATACTGCTTTGCGGTGCGCGGCGATCTGCCGCCTTTTCTTGTGGCAAAGGCTTCCGCGCCCCGGCACAGCTCTTCCCGGTCACGCAGGATGCCGTGGCTATCCGCCAGCGCGGTAACAATATTCAAATACGCCTTGCGATCCGGATGGATATAGGTCACATGCAGACCGAACCGGTCGGACAGAGAAATGATCTCCTGCAAGGTATCGTTGTAATGCACCTCGTCGCCGTCCCGGTCGCTGAAGCTCTCCTTCACCAAATGGCGGCGGTTGCTGGTGACATAAATCGCCGTGTTGGACGCTTTGGCGGAAACGGAACCTTCCAGCACCGCTTTCAGCGCGCCGAAGTCATCGTCGTTGCCGGAAAAAGACAGATCGTCAATGAACAGGATAAAAGTCAGGGGATTGGCGGAAAGCTCGTCGGTAATCATCGGCAGATCATGCAGCTGGCTTTTGGTGATCTGGATCAGCCGCAGCCCCATCGGCGCAAAATAATTGGCAACCGCTTTGACGGTGGAAGATTTGCCGGTACCGGCATCGCCGGTCAAAAGCACATTCTGCGCCGGTTTTCCTTCCACCAGCGCCCGTGTGTTTTCGATCACCTGCCGCCGTTCGTTTTCGTAGCCCTTCAGGTCGTTCAGCGAAATGTGGTCGGGGTATTTGACCGGAACAATCACGCCGTCGCGCAAAATAAAGGAGGTGTATTTCGCATAGATTCCATACCCGTGCCGGGAAAGCTGCTCGGTACGCTGCCGGTAATCGGCGGCAATATCAATCGTCTTTTCATCCCAGTCGGCAAGATATGCCTCGCTGCCGAAAAAGCCGCGAAAGCGATCCGGCGTCAGCGCGGCGATCTCGGAAAACACCGACAGCTCATAGGCAAGACAGTTTTGCATATAAGGGGGGATCTCCTGTTTCATGGCTTTGCGGCGCACATACAGGTTATCGTCCTCTCGCAGGAGCTCGGCAACCGAATGCGAAAGGCTGCCGCCCTTTTGATAAATCGACTCGACAAAGGCGGCATATGCCTTTGTCGCTTCTCTTTTATTGCCATCCTGAGAGGCCTTCAGCAGCGCACGCAGCGCCGTTAAGACCGGGTCCGTCAACAAATGGCGGAAAATCACAAGAGAATCCATCTTCCGCAGCAATTGTTCACAAAAATCCATACTAATCCCTTCCGATTCAAAATGTTATGATTCGATCAGGCCTGCTCCGGTTCGATCACCAGCAAACGGCCTTCTGCCCGGGGTTTTGCCGGCGGATCTTCCGCCCCGTGACCGACGGCGACGGAAATCAAAAAACGCTCGTTCGCCCCGACTTGCAGGCGTTCTTTCCATTTACCGGCAAACGCGCCCTCAAAAAGCGCGCCGACGCTGCCAATTATGCAGCTATCCAGCCCGAGCGCTTTGGCGGCGATGGCGATATTCTCAACCAGAATGCCCGCGTCAATGCCGCAGTCCTCTTCCGAAAAAACAAAGAACATACACGGAGCGGTCTGGTACACGGGATTGACATCCCACCGCGTATAGGCGGGCGCATCCCAGCCGACAGTATCCTTAAAATCCCGATTCAATTCATCAAGCATGGTCTGATCCGTCACCACGCGAACATGGGTGCTCTGGCGGTTGCGGGCGCTGGGCGCATAGAGCGCGCAGCGGGAAAGGAGCTCGATTTCCTCCCTGGTCAGAGGCTCGCCGGTATACGAACGGACGGTGCGCCGGCTCAAAATGGCTTGGATTGTTTCGTTTTGTGCTAACGCTGACATACCGATCCACCTTTCTTTTCAGCTGATTTATTATACAACGCGTCCGAAGGCTTGTAAAGGGACGCGGCGGGATTTCTTCGCTTTTGCCGACAACAGCACCCAAAAAGCGGCAGATTTTGAATTTTTTTACAATCATTCGATTCCTCTCAAAAAAGTATTGTAAAACATTCATTAAAATGGTATGATAATAAGGCTGTCGAAATCCTTTCCGTTTCGGCAGCCACTTATCGAGGGAAAGGATGATCGCTTTGCTGAAGCTTTTAAAATATTTAAAGCCGTATCGCGGCTTTGCCGCCCTTTCGGTCGTTCTGGTGCTGATTACCAATTTACTGCAATTGGTGACGCCCCTTTTGACCGAACGCATGATAAACGAAGGCATCCAGCTTGCCGACCCGGAAAAAATTCTTCAAATCGGCTCGCTGATGCTGACGATTTCCGCTTTGAATATCATTATCTCTGTTTTTAATACTTATTGCACCTCCAAAACCGCGTCCGGTTACTCTACCCTTTTGCGCAAGGCGCTGTTCCGCAAGGTGCAGGAACTGTCCCAAAGCGACATCAACCGCATTGGCGTTGCTTCGCTGATTACCCGTTCTTCCAATGACATCACGCAGGTGCAGCAGATGGTCATGACCGTTTTGCAGCAGATTATCGCCGTGCCCGTGCTGTTGGTTGGCGGTCTGGTGATGGCAATTGCCAAAAGCGCCGAGCTGTCAAAAATCATCCTGATCATCGTGCCGGTGATTCTGGTTCTGTTTTTAATCCTGCTGGCGTTTTTAATGCCGCTGTTCACCAAAATGCAGCAGCGCATCGACAACCTCAATCAGGTGATCCGTGAAAAGCTGAGCGGCATTCGCGTGATCCGCGCATTCAACCGCAATGACTATGAGGACGGGCGCTTCCGCAAAGCCAATCTGGATCTGACCTCCATTGCCCTGAAGGTACAGCGCATTTTCGCCTTTTTGCTGCCCATTGCCATTCTTCTGGTGTTCGGTCTGATCTCCGTCCTGCTCTGGTACACCGGCAGTCACGCCAATTCCCTTGACCCGACCATTGCCGCACAGCGCCAGGAGCTTGCCAACACCATCGGCACCCTGACCGCCTTTGTTACCTATTTGATGCTGGTCATCACAGCCGTGACGCTGGGCGCTTCGCTTTTCGCCGTCATCCCCAAGGCGTCCATTTCCGCAAAGAGAATCCTTGAAGTCATGGAAATGCAGCCGCAGATCACAGAGCCGCAGTCCCCGGTTCAGCCGCAGGAGGACAAGCTGGGATGGGTGGAATTTCGCAATGTGAGCTTTACCTATCCGGATCTTCCGAAGCTGGAAGAGCCGAAGAGCCGATTTGCCTTTTTAAACCGGCTGAAGGAAGGCAAGCAAAAGGAAGAGAAAAAGAAGCAGGCCACAGCGCCGGCGCCGCCGATGCCCATCGGGAAAAACAAAGGTTCTTCCGACGCGCTGATCGAGAATGAAACCGAACCCCCGGCGCCCCTCCCGCACGGTGAAAAATCGGAACTGGAAAAGGAAGCGCAGCAAAAAGTTTCGCTGCAAAACATCTCCTTTGTTTCCAAGCCCGGAGAAGTCACAGCCATCCTCGGCGGTACCGGCAGCGGCAAATCAACGCTGGTCAGCCTGATCCCGCGGCTGTACGATGTGACGGAAGGGGAACTGCTGGTGGACGGTGTGAATGTCAAGGATCTTTCCATGGCAGACCTGCACGCCTCCATCGCCTATATCCCGCAGAAAGCCTTTTTGTTCAGCGGCACCATTGCCGACAACATCCGTTACGGCAAACCCGACGCCACCGATGAAGAAATCGACCGCGCCTTGCGTATCGCGCAGGCAAAGGTCTTTGTTGAAAAAATGCCCGACGGCGTCAACAGCATGATTTCACAGGCGGGCACCAATGTTTCCGGCGGTCAGCGCCAACGGCTTGCCATCGCACGGGCGATTGTAAAAAATGCAAAGATCTGTATTTTCGACGACAGTTTTTCCGCCCTTGACCTTGCGACCGACGCCAAACTGCGCGCCGCCATCCGCGAAAATCTGACCGATACAAACATTATCATCGTCGCACAGCGGATCGGTACGGTTCTGGACGCCGACCGGATCATTGTGCTTGAAAAAGGCGGCATCGCCGGTATCGGTACGCACCAGCAGCTGATGGAAAGCTGCGAAGTGTATCGGGAAATGGTATTTTCTCAGCTTTCTGAAGAGGAGGTGGCAGCGTTATGAAAAAGAATACGCCCGCATCCACGCAGAACATAGCAGGCGACAAATACGCCGCCTACCGCAAAAAAGAAAAAAGCACCCAAAAGCCCGAACACTTCAAAAGCACGCTCCTGCGCCTTGTCTCCATGCTCAAGCCATATAAAGTCAGCGTAATCGTGGTGTTCATCGTCGCGGCACTGGCAACCGTGCTGAACATTTTCACCCCGGATATTTTCGGCGATATCGTGGAATCTTTCACGGTGGAAATCAACAACAAGCTGAACATCGCCGGGTACGACATGAACTTTGATACGGTCATCGGGCAGCTTATCAAAATTTTTGTCTTTTATTTCGGCTATACCCTTTGCACCTTTATTCAGACCTATATCATGGCGGGCGTTTCGCAAAAACTGATCTGCGCCATCCGTGAAAAGGTCAATCATAAGCTGTCGCATATGCCGCTGCGGTATTTTGACAAAAATACCAAAGGCGAGATCCTCAGCAAGATCATCAACGACTGCGACAACCTGAGCAACTCCCTGCAAAACAACATCACCACGGTGCTGACCGCCGCCATTCAGGTTATCGGCGTAGCGATCATCATGTTTGTCATCAACTGGCAGCTTGCCATTGTTTCGATGGTACTGGTTCCGATCAGCGGCTTTTTCGCACGGATCATTTCCAAACGCTCCAAAAAGCTCTTCCGCCTGTACTGGGATCGAATGGGCGATTTGAACGGCCACATCGAGGAAATGTACACCGGTCACAACATCGTTCGTATTTTCAACCACGAAAAAGAAGCGATTGCAGAATTTGACGGCATTGCCGATGAGTTACAGGTTTCTTCCGTTAAGGCCAACTTTGTTTCCGGCCTGCTGCGCCCCATTTTAAACTTTTTCTCCAACTTTACTTATGTGCTGGTTTGCTTTGTCGGCGCAATGATCGTTCTGAATCTGGAGCAGACCCAGCCGGGGCACCTGAACACCAATATCGGCATCATCATTGCCTTTATTCAGTACGCATCCATGTTCTCCGGGCCGATCAACAACATCGCCAGCATTGTCAATACCATTCAGTCGTGCCTGGCTTCCGCCGAGCGTGTGTTCTCGCTTTTAGACGAAAAAGACGAGCCGGCGGACAACCCGGTGTATACGCTGGATCATCCGCGCGGCGATGTCAAATTCAGCCATGTTTCCTTCCGCTATCTGCCGGAAAAACCGCTGATCGACGATTTGAATCTGGAAGCGAAAAAGGGACAGATCGTTGCCATCGTCGGGCCGACCGGCGCCGGCAAGACGACCCTTGTCAACCTGCTGATGCGCTTTTATGAAATCGACAGCGGGTCGATCACCATCGACGGCATCGACATCCGGGAGGTCAGCCGCGAAAACCTTCGCAGCAATTTCGGCATGGTTTTGCAGGACACCTGGATCTTTAAAGGCACGATCCGACAGAACATCGCTTACGGCAGAATGGACGCGACCGACGATGAGATCATCGAAGCCGCCAAGGCGGCGAGGCTGCATGAATTTATCATGAACCAGCCCGAAGGATACGACACCGTTCTGGAAGAAAACGGATCCAATATCTCACAGGGACAGCGGCAGCTTTTGTCCATCGCCCGCGCGCTTTTGACCGATCCCGCCGTTTTGATTCTGGATGAAGCGACCAGCTCGGTTGACACCAGAACCGAAGTGCAGATTCAGGAAGCGATGAACCACCTGATGCAGGGACGCACCAATTTTGTCATCGCGCACCGTCTGTCCACGATCAAAAACGCCGATATCATTCTGGTTATGCGCCGGGGCGCCATCGTTGAACAGGGCACGCATGAAGAGTTATTGGAAAAAGGCGGCTTTTACGCCTCTTTGTATAACAGCCAGTATCAGGGCGGCATCCCGCCGGAAGATACGGAATAACCGCTTTGCTTTCGACCCGCTGTCAGGCTGCAGGAAAGGAAGCGAAAAAGGCTTTGGCGATGTGTGCGTACAAAGGTACTGCCCTGTCGCCAAAGCCTTTCAGACATAAAGATGCTTTTTTTGATTTTTCCTGTTTGCCAGAGCAAGACAGCCGTTCGGGTTGTGCTGGACATCCTGTTCCCCTCCGGTTTGGCGGTTCAGCCCACTTTACCGGCAATCTGACCGCGTGGAAGTTTTCCACGCGTTTTTTTCCGGGCGGAACGCCCATTCTTTTTTCAGGCAGGTGTTTCACGGATGAAACGAACAAAAGAAGAACTTTTTGAATCTCTGCCGGTGCCGCGCGCCGTTGCCGCCCTTTCGGTGCCGACGGTCTTAAGTTCGCTGGTCATGGTGCTTTACAATACGGCGGATACCTACTTTGTGGGGCTGCTCAACGAACCGGTGCAAACCGCCGCCGTAACGCTGGCGGCTCCGGTACTGCTGGCGTTTAACGCGGTCAACAACCTGTTTGGGATCGGCAGTTCCAGCATGATGAGCCGGGCACTGGGCAGCCGGGATCCCGAAACGGTGCGCCGAAGCAGTGCGTTTGGCTTTTACGGCGCGCTTTTCGGCTCGCTGCTGTTTTCCCTGCTATGTTTTGTGCTGAATCCGCAGCTTCTTCACCTGATCGGAAGCGATGCGCAGACAGCCCCGCCCACAAAGGATTATTTATTCTGGACGGTAACGCTGGGCGCGGCGCCCTCGATTTTAAATGTGGTGCTGGCGTACATGATCCGTGCGGAAGGCGCGTCCTTGCACGCAAGCATCGGCACCATGAGCGGCTGCTTTTTAAACATCATTTTGGATCCGGTTTTCATTCTGCCGTGGGGACTGGATATGGGCGCGGCAGGCGCGGGACTGGCGACCTTTTTATCCAACTGCTTTGCGGTGCTGTACTTTTTGGTCTACATTGCCGTTAAGCGGGGAAAAACCGTCGTCTGCCTTTCCCCGAAAGCCTTCGGGTTCCAAAAGAAGATCGTCCGCGGCGTATTTTCCGTCGGCGTTCCGGCATCGATCCAGAATCTTTTGAATGTGGTTGGCAGTACGATCCTGAACAACCTTGCCATGCCTTACGGCGCGGCGGCTCTCGCCGCCATGGGCATTTGCACCAAAATCAACACGATTCCGATGTACATCGCGCAGGGGATCTCCCAGGGCATCATGCCCCTGATCAGCTATAACTACGCATCGGGCGACCACAAAAGAATGAAAAGCACCCTGCGCTTTTCGGCTGTGATCTCTGAAATCATTCTGATGCTTTCCACGCTGGTGATGTTCTTTTTCTCTGCGGCGCTGACCCGCGCCTTTATCGACGACGCCGAAACCATTGCCTACGGCTCGCAAATGCTCAAGGGCTTTTGTCTGGCGCAGCCGTTCCTTGCTTTTGACTTTCTGGTGGTCGCGCTGTTTCAGTCTACGGGTTTCGGCAAGGAATCGCTGGTCTTTGCCATTCTGCGGAAGATCGCCTTTGAAATCCCCCTGATGTTCCTGCTCAACCACCTGTTTGCCATCGACGGACTGCCCTTCGCCCAGACCGGCGCAGAAATCCTGATGGCAATCATCGCCGCTGTTACCCTGCGGAAATTCTTTAAAAATCTGAAAAGCAACGCCTCTGTCCCCTACCGTCCGGCGGAGCAGGCAAAAACCGAAACGCAAGAGCAGGAGCAGCCGTAAATCCATACAAACGAACACAAAAATTCAGCCCCCAAAAAAGCAGAAGCCGCTTTTTTGGGGGCGATTCTTTTTTTCAGCGCAGGGGGTTCCGGCTGCCGCGTTATGCGTCAGAGGCTTCCTCCATCCGCTGTTTAACGGCGCGGAAGGTTTCGGCTATGGTTTCGGCAGACAGATACCCAAGGGAATTTGTCTCATGGTAATGCTTTTCGCCGAACCGGTCTGTCGCCGTACTTAAATAAGGCTGTGTCGGATGCAGAACAAATTCATTGGGCGGCACGACATAACCGGTCATATCATTGGTCACGCCGAAAATCAGCAGTTTGTCATCTTCGGCAATTTCGGTCAGCGGTTCGGGGTTATCCGAAGCGGGACGATTGGCGGCGCTGTGATTTTTATCACGGTATCCGCCGTATGCCAGCGCGGGAAACAGTTCGCCGGGCAGCAGCAAAATCTGCAAATCGCCAAGACGGATCAAACTCATTTCCGAACGAAGCGCCATTTTCAATTCTCCCTTTTCGCAGGGGTATTTATCACAGCTCATGACGCCGAGCATGGCAAGAAAATTCAAAACCGTATTATCGACCGGATAGTAAAAAGGCTGGCAAAGCGCGGAAATTTTCGGAGAAAGCGGCTCTTCCTGCTCGATGGAAAGCGCTGCTTTTGCCAATGCCTCCCCTTCCATTTCGGTCCGCACTTTCCGGTCGTCGCTGTACATTCCCGGATCGACCGCGCCGATTGCGCCTACACCGAATAAAACATCGGCGTTTTTTTCCTTTTTAATGGCTTCCCGCAAATAATACGGGTAATCGGCGCTGACCAGACGGTTTTCGCCGCCCAATGTATTCGGATGCGCCGCATAATTTAAAAACCAGATCTCGCGTCCGCCGTCAGACGGAACAAAACGCAGGCGTGTCAGGGTATCGTGCGCAACTTTCGGCAGGCGGCGTATGAACTGCGCGTCCGGCACATGCGCATAACCGACGGACAGCGTGCCGGGACGGCGGTTTTCATAGGCTTTGACGCAAACCTCCTCCAGACAGGAAAAAAGCTGCTGCATATACGCGCTGTCCTTGCCGGTTTTCGGCAGCTTGCCCCAATAGCCGACGGTATCAAAGCCGGCGTGACTGTGCGAACAGCAAATGTGCACACCGACACAGCCGGTCTGATGGCAGAACGGCAGAAGCCGCTGACGGAACTGACGCACTTCGGTGTTGGTCAGGCCGATAATATCCGCCGCCGCGATCAGGATCCCGCCTTCCCCGCAGCCGATCCACATCGCGCTGACGGTGACAGGGTCATGAACGCCCTCGATGCGCCGCCCGGGACCGTGCCCGGCGATGCCGTAAAATTTTTCCGTTACGCTGGACGGCATGACGCTTTCATACGCACTGCCGCAAACCCAGCCGTCGCCTGTGAGGCTATGGACATCCGCCGCCGGAATGTGGGGCGCGGCAAATTTGCGGTTGACGGATCTGCCGTTTTTCTGCGAAATCCTTTTTACTGCCTCAGCCGCCAGATCGTTGATTGAAAAACCCATGGTCAACACCTCTCTTGCGGCTATTATACCGATCCTTACAATAAAATGCAATAAAAAAGAAGAAATGAAGAAAGAAATTTTCGGACAATCCCCCCAAGGGACAAAAAAAGACCGCCCGGCATGGGCGGTCGCAGATTCGGATTATTCTTTGGTTTCCGACTCGTCGGCTGCTGCCGGCTCTTCGGATTTTGCCGTCTCGGCGGTTTTTTCGATCTCGGCGGCCTTTTCGGTACGCTCTTTTCTGCCGCCCTTTTTGCCTTGCTTTTTCGCTTCTTTTTCGGCTTCCTGCGCTTTGCGCATGGCTTCCTTTTCCTTGTTGATACGCTCCTGAGCGGTGTTATTCGCCTGGATCGACCAACGGGTAACCTTCATTTTGATACGGTCGGAACCGGTTTCGATGACAAGAGAATCATCCTTTACGGTAACCACTCTGCCCATAATACCGCCGATGGTGGTGATCTCATCGCCGATCTGGATCGAATCGCGCATATCCTGCTCTTCTTTTTGCTTTTTGCGCTGCGGGCGGATCATAACAAAATACATGACTGCGAACAGCGCAACCATCATCAGAATCGTAAAAATCGGGCTGGTGCGGTTGGCGGTTTCACCGGTTGCCGCAGAGCTGCTTGAGCTGAAAAGCAACGGCAGCAAATAAGATACATTCAACATTTCGTTCCTCCGTACTATTCAATCATTCTGTTCTATTATACATACTTTTCCTGCATATTGCAAGAATTCATAAAAATTTAACATTATCAGATCCGGCGATCCAGAATATCCCGCTTTTCCCGGTAAAACGCCTCATAGCGTCCCTCGTCCAGCGCGCAGCGGATATCCGCAAGAAGATGGTTATAAAACCAGAGGTTATGAATGACCGCCAAACGCATGGCAAGCATTTCCTTTGCCTTGAACAGATGGCGAAGATACGCCCGGCTGTGGCGGCGGCAGGTCGGGCAGGAGCAGGCTTCATCAACAGGGGCTTCATCCGTTTCGTATTTGGCGTTATTGATGTTGATGATACCGCGGGAAGTAAACAGATGACCGTGACGGGCGTTGCGCGCGGGCATGACGCAGTCAAACAGATCGACGCCCCGCCATACGCCTTCCAGAATATTCACCGGCGTACCGACGCCCATTAAGTAGCGCGGCTTATCGGCAGGGGCAAAGGGCTCAACGGCGCTGATGATGCGGTACATATCCTCCGCCGGCTCGCCCACGGCAAGACCGCCGATGGCATATCCGTCCAGGTCGAGTTCAGCAATTTTCTGCATATTCTCGACGCGCAGATCGTCATAAATACTGCCCTGATTGATGCCGAACAGCATTTGCTTTGGGTTCAGGGTATCACACTTTGCGTTCAGGCGTTCCATCTCGTCCTTGCAGCGCAGCAGCCAGCGCTCGGTGCGCCGGCAGGAGCGTTCCGCATACGCGCGGGGCGCGGGATTTTCAACGCATTCATCAAAAGCCATGGCAATCGTGGACGCCAGATTGGATTGGATGCGCATACTCTCTTCGGGACCCATAAAAATAGAATGCCCGTCAATATGGGAACGGAAGGTCACGCCTTCCTCCCGGATATCGCGCAGCTTTGCCAGAGAAAACACCTGAAAGCCGCCGCTGTCTGTCAGCACCGGTCCGGAAAACCCCGTAAATTGCCGGATGCCGCCCATCTGACGCACCAGCTCGTCCCCCGGCCGAAGATGCAGATGATAGGTATTGCAAAGCTGGATCTGACACCCCAGCTCTTTCAGGTCATAAGCATCCAGCGCCCCTTTGATTGCGCCGCAGGTAGCGACATTCATGAAACAGGGCGTCTGCACCGTGCCGTGGGGCGTTGCAAACTCTCCGCGGCGGGCACTGCCTTCTTTTTTCAATAAAGTAAACATGGTTTTCCCCCGTATGTAGAAACTGTCCGTTCATTTGACCGCATCTGTCCCCCGGCGCGGCAAGGAAGCCTGCGCCTTCATCGGACAGAAAAAATCCCGTTTTGCGCTGTAATCAGCGAATAAACATGGCGTCGCCGAAGCTGAAAAAGCGGTATTTCTGCTCTACGGCTATTTTGTAAGCGTTTAAGGTATGCTCTCTTCCGCAGAAAGCGCTGACCAGCATAATCAGGGTGCTTTCTGGCAGATGGAAATTGGTTATCAGCCCGTCAATGCAGCGGAACCGGTAGCCGGGATAGATAAAAATGCCCGTATCGCTTTCGCAGGGAGCCAAAAAGCCCTGTTCATCAGCAGCAGATTCCAGCGTGCGGCAGCAGGTCGTTCCGACGGCAATGATCCTGCCGCCGTTCTTTTTGGTTTCATTGATCAGCGCAGCGGCTTCTGCGGGAACATGGTAATGCTCAGTGTGCATTTTGTGATCCTCGATCCGCTCGGTCTTGACCGGACGGAAGGTACCGATTCCCACATGAAGCGTAACACGGGCGATTTTGACGCCCTTTGCCTGAATTTTGTCCAGCAGCGCCGGGGTAAAATGCAACCCGGCGGTCGGGGCGGCGGCAGAGCCTTCTTCACGGGCATAAACCGTCTGGTAGCGGCCGGGATCGTCCGGCTTTTTCTTGATATAATGCGGCAGCGGCATTTCTCCGACGCGTTCAAGCACCTGAAGAAAAACCCCGTCGTAGTAAAATTTGACCAATCGGTTGCCGTTCTCCAGCACTGCCAGCACTTCGCCGGTCAGTTCCCCGTCTCCGAAGGTAAACCGCGAACCTTCCTTTGCCCGTTTTCCGGGGCCGGCAAGGCATTCCCAAACGCTTTCCTTTTCCTGCCGCAGAAGAAGGAACTCCACTTTCGCGCCGGTATCCTCCTTCGTCCCGTACAGGCGGGCGGGCAGCACCTTGGTATCGTTGATGACAAGGCAGTCCCCCGCCCGAAGTTCATCAACGATATCATAAAAATGCCGGTGCGTTACTTCTCCGCTTTGCCGGTCCAGGATCATCAGCCGGGAGGCGTCCCGGGGGGTCACCGGCTCCTGTGCAATCAGCTCCTCCGGCAGATCATAATAAAAATCTGATTTATTCATCTTTCACTTCACCGAATTTCCGGAATATATTGACTTTGCCATTAAAAAATGGTATCATGATCCCACAATGGCGCAGTATACGATACATTTTTCGCAGCCACCGCGCATACAACAGATTATACTATGATTCGGCGGGCAAAACAAGTATTTTTTTCTTCCCGCCCCTGGAGGGATTTTTGTGAAACAATACAAAGTCGGCGTTATTGGTGCGACGGGCATGGTGGGTCAGCGCTTTTTGACCATTCTGGAAAACCATCCCAACTTCACCGTTGCCGCTCTTGCTGCTTCGGGTCGTTCCGCCGGTAAGACCTATGAGCAGGCGGTCGGCAGCCGCTGGGCGATGACGGTTCCCATGCCGGAAAAGTACAAGGATATGATCGTGCTTGACGCGGAAAATGATGTGGAAAAAATCGCTTCGGCGGTGGATTTTGTGTTTTGCGCAGTCAATTTGTCCAAAGACGAGACAAAAGCTCTTGAGCTGAAATATGCCAAAGCGGAATGCCCCGTTATGTCCAACAACAGCGCCAACCGCTTTACCGACGATGTGCCGATGATCATTCCCGAGATCAACCCCGAGCACGCCGCTGTGATCGAGGCGCAGCGAAAACGGTTGGGTACTAAGCGTGGATTTATCTCCGTCAAATCCAACTGCTCGCTTCAGAGCTATGTACCCGCCCTGTATCCTCTGGATCGGGAATTCGGCGTAAAAGATGTGCTTGTTTGTACCTATCAGGCGATTTCCGGCGCAGGAAAAACTTTTGAAAGATGGCCGGAAATGATCGATAATGTCAATCCCTATATCGGCGGAGAAGAGGAAAAATCGGAAAGAGAACCGCTCAAGATCTGGGGTCAGGTAAAAGACGGCAAAATCGAGCTGTCCCATCGCCCGAACTTTACGGCGCAGTGCCTGCGTGTCCCGGTCAGCGACGGTCATATGGCTGCCGTGTTTGTCCGCTTTGAAAAGAAGCCGACCAAAGAGCAGATCCTTTCCGTTTGGCAGTCCTTTGAGGGAAAACCGCAGCAGCTGAAACTGCCGACGGCGCCCGAGCATTTTATTCACTATTATGAAGAAAACGATATGCCTCAAACAAAGCTTTGCCGCGACCTTGACAAAGGCATGGCGATCCATGTCGGCAGACTCCGCGAAGATTCGCAGTATGATTACAAGTTTGTCTGCCTGTCCCATAATACGCTGCGCGGCGCAGCCGGCGGTGCGGTTCTGATGGCGGAACTGCTCTGTGAAGAAGGATATATCGACAATAAGGAGTAATCATTATGAAGAAGCCTGTTTTTGTCGGCGCGGGCGTTGCGATTATCACGCCCTTTACAGAAGACAATAAGATCAACTATCCGAAGCTGGAAGAGCTGATCAATTATCAGATCGACAACGGCACCGACGCCATTGTCATCTGCGGCACCACCGGCGAAAGCCCGTGCCTCGATCATGCAGAACACAGCGAAGCCATTCGTTTCGCCGTGCAGGTCACCAATCACCGCGTTCCCGTCATTGCGGGAACCGGCAGCAACGATACCGCATACGGCATTCGCCTGTCCAACGAGGCGGAAAAAGCCGGCGTAGACGGTCTGTTGATGGTCACCCCCTATTACAACAAGACCAGCCAGGCAGGTCTGATTAAGCATTATTCGACCATTGCCGCCAATGTCAGCACGCCGATCATCCTTTATAATGTGCCCAGCCGCACCGGCGTCAATATTTTGCCGGCAACCTACAAGGCGTTAAGCGAATTGCCGCTGATCAACGCCGTGAAAGAGGCCAACGGCAACATCGCTTCGGTTGCGGAAACGATCAGCCTTTGCGGGGATGAACTGAATGTATATTCCGGCAACGACGATCAGATTCTGCCCATTGTCGCGCTGGGCGGACAGGGCGTGATCTCCGTGCTGTCCCATGTCGCCCCCCGTCAGACCCACGATATGGTCATGGAATACAAAAAGGGCAATGTCGAAAAAGCACGGCAATTGCAAATCGAATACTTTGATCTTTGCAAAGATCTGTTCTGCGATGTCAACCCGATTCCCGTCAAAGCTGCCATGAATATGATGGGCTGGGATGTCGGTGAATGCCGCCTGCCGCTGACCGGCCTGAGTGAAGCGAACGCACAGAAGCTGCGCGCAACGCTGGCACGGCACGGGCTGGTTTGAGCAGCGCACGATCTGATTGAAAATCAGAATCCCGTGGGGAGGTCCTGCTTTTTCGGCGGCTTTTCCCCCGGGATTTTTATTCATCATTTGGACTGGTATATAGAAATTGGAAAGGAAGTAAAACCATGATAAAGGTTATTCTCAGCGGCATTTGCGGGCATATGGGCGCCGCCATCTGCAAAGTAGCACAGGAACGGGACGATTTTCAAATTGTCGCCGGTGTGGATATCAATGAAAGCACCGACAAGGGCTTTCCGGTGTTTGCCGATTTTACCGAACTGGCCGTCAAGGGCGATGTGATCGTGGATTTTTCCCACCCCAGCGTTCTGGCGGGACTGTTGGATTACGCGGTCAAAACCGGCACGCCGGCGGTTTTGGCAACCACCGGTTATTCCGAAGAACAGGAAAAAATGGTAGATGAAGCTGCCAAACAGGTTCCGATTTTCCGCGCCACCAATTTTTCCATCGGCGTCAATCTGCTGGCGCAGCTTGCCACGATTTGCGCGCGGGTTCTGGGCGATCAATTTGACATCGAGATCGTCGAGGCGCACCACAACCAGAAACTGGACGCGCCCAGCGGCACGGCAAAAACCCTTGCCAAGGCGGTCGAAGCCGGGCTTTCCTATGAACCGGAGTATGTCTATGAGCGGGAAAGCCGCCGTGAAAAGCGGCACAGCCACGAAATCGGAATGCACTCGATCCGGGGCGGCACCATCGTCGGCGAACACGAGATCATTTTTGCCGGCCGTGATGAAATTGTCACCATCAGCCATTCCGCCCGCTCAAAAGAGGTTTTCGCCGTCGGCGCGCTGAACGCCGCTGCGTTTATCATCAAGCAGGAGCCGGGACGCTACTCCATGCCGGATATGATCGGCTAAACCAGAAAGAAGGCTTGCAGAATGACCCGCCAGGACGCGATTGCGATTTTACAAAAATACAACAAGGAGCCTTTTCACATCCAACACGCGCTGACCGTGGGCGGCACGCTGCGGTATTTTGCCGCGCAGATGGGCGAAGACGCCGATTACTGGGAAATCGTCGGCATTTTGCACGATGTGGATTTTGAATTATACCCCGATCGGCACTGTGTGAAAGCCGTTGAACTGCTTCAGGAAAACGGCGTGGGCAACGACATCATTCACAGCGTCTGTTCCCATGGCTGGGGCATTGTCAGTGAGGTTGCGCCGGTTCATCCGATGGAAAAAGTGCTGTTTGCGGTGGATGAGTTGACCGGACTGATTGGGGCAGCGGCAAAAATGCGGCCATCCAAAAGCTGCAAGGATATGGAAGTTTCCAGCCTGAAAAAGAAGTTCAAAGATAAAAAGTTTGCTGCCGGCTGCTCGCGCGATGTCATTCGCAAGGGCTCCGAGCTCATGGGCGTGGAATTGGACGAGCTGTTCGTCCAAACGCTGGAAGCGATGGCGGCGTGTGAAGACGCGGTGCGGGAAGAAACCGCAACGCTCTGCGGCGCCTGAATAGGCAGAAACCGCCCTGCTGTACAAAAGCGCGGAACACGAAAAACAAAAACACCAAAGGAACCCCGCAAGCTGCTTTTGCTTCCTTGCGGAGGTTCTTTTGCTTTCGTGCTTTTCTGCGCAGACTTTCCCCCTGTCCGTGTAAAAAAGTTTTCCGCGCTTTTTGTTTTTTTGGCTTGCATTTTGTCTGCCGGTGATGTATACTAACATTTGTCTTGCGGCACGCCCGCAGGACCGACAGTTCGTTTGCACCATCCTGTCGCAAAACAAAACCAGGGCTGCTTTATGGAATCATGAAAAAAAAGCGGCTTTGCTTCTTTGGGCAAAGCGCTTTTCTTTTTTCGGCAGCTCGGGTTTCCGAGCTTTTTTTATTTTTCGGGAGGTCCTTTTATGAGTCAGGAAAAAACAAACCGTCTTTTCGCCGCGCTGCGGCAGGAAGGGAAAAAGACAGCGCTGCTTCTTCGCTGTGTCCCTTCGCCGGTGGTCGCGCTGTTTACCGTGGGCGTTGTCTGTATGAACCTGCTCGCCAACAAAACACTGGTTCAGACCGATTATTTGGCGCTGGACGGCGGTATTTTGCTTTCGTGGCTTGCATTTTTGTGTATGGACATGATTACCCGGCATTTCGGCGCAGGCGCGGCGAACCGCATCACCTTTTTTGCCGCAGGCGTCAATTTGCTGACGAGTCTGATTTTTTTCATTGCCGGTTCGATCCCCTCATCCGCCGACGATTACAGCGCGCTGGACGGAATCCTGCGCGGCACATGGTTTATTTTGCTGAGCAGCACCATCGCGTTCCTGGTTTCCGGCGTCATCAACAACCTGCTGAACGCCGCCATCGGACGGCTTTTCCGCAAAAATCCCAACGGCAAGCTGGCTTTTGCCGCCCGCTCCTATTTTTCGACCTTCATCGGGCAATTTGCCGATAATCTGCTTTTTGCGCTTCTGGTTTTCCGCCTGTTCGCGCCGATTTTCTGGGATGGCTTTTCCTGGACCATTCCCCAGTGCCTGATGTGCGCGCTGACCGGCGCAGTCGCGGAACTGCTGATGGAAGTCCTGTTCTCCCCCATCGGATACCGGGTCACCAAACGCTGGCAGGAACTGGGCGTCGGAAAGGAATATTTTGACTTTATCAAAAAGGAGAAAAACCAATGAAGGTTCTTTTGACCGGCTCGAGCGGCGGGATCGGACAAGCCGTAGCGCGGCGCTTTCTTGCCGCCGGCCACCAGGTGATCGGCATCGACCGGGAAGCCGCTGCTGTTTTTGCACCGAACTATACCCATATACAAAGGGACATCCGCTCTCCGGAACTGCCGGAAATTACCGATGTTGAAATTTTGATCAACTGCGCCGGGACACAGAACGAAGACGACATCGATATCAACCTGAAAGCGCTGATTCGCGTGACGGAAAAATATGGTTTGCAGCCTGCCATCCGGTCAATTTTACACATCGGTTCGGCTTCCGGCCATACCGGATCGGAATTTCCCGAATACTGCGCCAGCAAAGGGGGCGTCATCGCCTATACAAAAAATACCGCCCTGCGGGCGGCAGCGTTCGGCGCGACCTGTAACAGTCTGGATCCCGGCGGCGTTCGCACCGAATTGAACGCGCCGGTGATGAATGAACCGACTCTGTGGGCAAAAATCATGGATGAAACACCGCTTCGCCGATGGGCAGAGCCGGAAGAAATTGCGGAATGGGCGTTTTTTTTGACGGTGGTCAATCGGTTTTGCACCGGACAAAGCATCATTGTGGACGGCGGCGAAGCCATCAACAGCCGCTTTATCTGGACGGAATGATATCAGTTCCTGTCCTCCTGCAATCCCGCGGGAGGATTTTTTTTGCTTTCGGCGCTTGCCGCATGACCGACATCGGTCACGATCCGATACCCGGCGGCGGCGACGCGTTTTTTCAAAAGCGCCAGATTTTTTGCTTCTTCTGTGCCGCCAACCAGTTTGTTTTCATACAGAGAATAATTTTTCTTTGCCAGCGGCGGGGACAGATTGGGCATCAGCACATTCGCACCGACGCGCAAGCCATCCATCTGCCCTTCCGGCGACAGGGTGCCCAGCGCGGTGGTGGCAGGCAGCAAAGCTTCGGGGAACAGCAATCGCAGGATGGACAGCACCCGGAGCGTCAGCGCGACGCTGCCATCCGGGAAACCGGCAAAGGGGGTATTCGGCGCATGGATGAACGGCCCGACGCCGATCATATCCGGCTGCAACTTCCACAGGAAACGAAAATCGGCAATCAGGTTGTCGGCAGTCTGAAAGGGTGAACCGATCATCATCCCTGCGCCGACCTGATAGCCCAGCTCTTTCAGATCCCAAAGACAGCGTTTTCGGTTTTGCGGATCCATTTCCGAGGGGTGAAGCCGATGATAGTGACCGTCATCCGCCGTTTCATGACGAAGCAGATACCGGTCTGCACCGGCGCGGCGCAGCAGACGATAGCTTTCACGGCTGCGCTCGCCCACCGACAGGGTCACCGCACAATCGGGATATGTTTCCTTGACGCGGCTAACCAGACGGCAAAGCCGGTCGTCTGTCCAGAAAGCGTCTTCCCCGCCCTGAAAAACAAAGGTACGGAAGCCGAGCAGATAGCCTTTTTCACAACAGGACAGGATCTGTTCATCCTCGAGCCGGTAGCGGGTAACGGCAGCGTTCGACCGGCGAATGCCGCAGTACAGGCAGTCGTTTTTACAGATATTGGTAAACTCGATCAAGCCGCGGATAAAGACCCGGTCGCCGTACACAGCGCGCCGCGTTTGATCGGCCAGCTGCGCAAGATCAGGATCGCCCTGTTGCAGCAAAAAGACCCAATCCCGATCGGGCAGGTCATGATTGGTTATCAGCGCATCGATCAGCGGGGATGGCAAAAAACAGCCCTTCTTTCTGACAAATACCAGACGGACGCGGACAGCGTTTTCCGCGCCGCGTCTCTGAGATAATGATATTCTATGTTCAGTATAGCACACAAGCAGCATGGGGAAAAGTCTTTTTCTCAAGAATCTGTCAAAAAGAATCGGATTTTTTTTGATTTGCCCCTTGACATTCGCCTTCCGGCAGGCTATAATAAAAAAGCTGTTTGACACAGGTCAGCAGTTTCCATGCGGATGTGGCGGAATTGGCAGACGCGCTAGATTCAGGTTCTAGTGAAAGCAATTTCATATGGGTTCAAGTCCCTTCATCCGCACCATA